>JBIJCS010000236.1:0-7353 GCA_044344575.1 Pirellula sp.
GAAGATGTCACCGCTTTCGCATAGCGGGCCGCCGACGACGGTGTCGAAGAGTGCTTCTGCATTTGGAATTGGGCCGCGATGGAAAATGGAAATGGGGTGGTAGGCACCGTAGAGGATGGGGCGTGCCAGATCATTAAAACCCGCGTCGAGGAGGTAGAAACGGTTTTCGCCCATGTTTTTAACGGCACGGATTTCCGCGATCAAGAATCCGCTTTCTGCGACCAGATAACGACCTGGTTCGATCTCGAGTTTGATCGGGTGTTCAAATTCTTTTTCAAGCCGTTTACGTGTTTGGTCCCAAAGCTGGAAGTACTTGGCAAGATCAACGTAGCTTTGTCCTGCTCGGTAAGGGACTGGTAGTCCGCCACCTGCACTGATGGTGGTGATGGTTCTACCGATCTGCTTGGCGACCCGTTCGAGGGCTTCGCAGACTTGCGATAGGTGTTCTAGGTCGGTGCCGGATCCGATATGCATGTGCAAACCGTCGATGACGATGTTGTGTAGGTCAGCGAGTCTGAGGCATCGATCGATATCCTCGTGCCAGATCCCGTGTTTGGACTGCGGTCCGCCAGTGTTCGTTTTTTGGCTGTGTCCGTGGCCAAAACCTGGATTTACTCGCAATGTGACACTTGCGCCCGGAGCAACGCTCCCGAGTTGTTCGATCATGTCGGGCGAGCCGCAGTTGACGTGTAAACCGAGTTTTTTGACCATTGCCAAGGCTTCACGGTCGAAGACGTCAGCGGTGTAGACGATTCCTTCGGGGCCGTAGCCGGCGGAGAGAGCGCGTTGGACTTCCCCTGCACTGACGGCATCGACGACCACACCTAATCGACGCAAGCGATCGAGGATGGCGATATTCGAACAAGCTTTTTGTGCATAGCGGATCAAGTCAAATGCTTGGAGATCCGCAACCTTTTGCCGTATGGTTGCCATGTCGTAGACGTAGCAAGGGGTGCCGAATTGCTGAACGATTGAGTCGATTGACAGTCCAGAAATCTCGCGGCGAATCACCGGAAAAGGGGTCGTAGAGGTCGACATACAGTTAGGTGTCTCCAGGCAGGATGGTTGGATAGTGATCTCAGAAGTTGCAACACGTTCGGAGGGCCGAAGGGTGTCGTGTGAGCTGCAACGAACCGTTATTGTAAGACGGAAGGGCTAAGACTCCAATTCCTTCCGCTTGCGAACGCTCTGGGAATATTTCTCCATGAACTTCTTTTCGCGAGAGGTGAGTGAGTCTTTTCCTGTAGCGTGAATTTTCTCAAGGATTCGGTCCGCTTCTCTCGCTTCCAACTGGTCATTGGAGAGTTCTCGATCTGAAGGTGTGTGGACCTTGAACTTGCGCCGAGTCCACCACTTCATAATTGCCTCTACTCCTTCTTGAGGATCTTGGACTTTTGAAAAATTCCAATGCAAGAAGAAATACATGGTTGCGAAGAGGATGCCTAGCAAGTGGATGTCGTAGGCGACGCCGGCTCCGGGTTGAGCGATGAAGTTGGTCAGGACGAATAGCACCCCGAGGACCCAAGCCGGCATAGGGAATACGAGCAGGTAAACGGTGGCGTTCGGGTAGTTGTAGACAAACAGCATGGAGATGCATAGGACAGCACCTGACGCTCCTAGAACGGGCAAGCCGGATCCGCTTAGGCCACGGATAACCATCCAGATCACGCCACAGAAGAGGGCGCATAGGAGGTAGATCCTTAGAAATTCTCGTTTTCCGTATCTTGCTTCTACGCTGCGGCCCATGAAGTAGAGGCTTAGCATGTTGAACAACAGGTGGGTAATGCCGTTGGAGGAATGCGCAAAAGCGTAAGTGAGCGTTTTCCACCAGTACCAAGGCTTGTACAGGGTGTCTGGCTGTAGCATTAGTTGCTCATTGACCCAGCCTTGACGGTCAACCGTAACGTCGCCAATAAGCATATTGATGAAGAACACCGCCACATTAGCAACGATCAGTTGAGTGACAGCCGACCGCTGGTTCCAACTTGGACGCAAATCGACATCTTGATCGTACTGATAATAGTCTCGATCCTGATATCCCATAAAGTCTTTCTGAGGAGGGCGTGCTTTGGCTTAGAGTCTATAGGCCGGGATTCTCGAGTGTCGGTGGGCGATTCCCTGCTGGAGGGGCGACCGCCGAGCCGTTGGTCGTTGGAGCATCCGCATTGGGGGACTGATCTTCTTTCATCGGCTTGCTATCGCCCGGTGAAGGAGTCTCGCCGGCAGGATCGGAAGGTTCCTTGGCTTCAGCGGCTTGACGATACGCTGCAGCGAGGGGGGTGTTGAAGAAGTCTTCGGGACTTCCCAGTTCTGTGGCTTTGCTCTTCCAATCTGCGAGGGTTTGTTCGACATTGAAGTCGAGGTAGTCGGCATCGTAGGCGCGTCGGAACCGCATGAAATCGTAGAGGACAAAACGCTCATCGAGTTCTTCGTCGGCAAGTTTGCGGTACCGATCGATCGCTTTGAGGACTTCGCCACCGACATCTTCGGTCATCACAATTGGGTAATACCGAAAAATTTTGTCCCAGCGTACGAATGCACCTTCGAATTTTTCCACGGAGCCTTTGATGTCAGCAACATCGATCAGTTGGTTTGCTTCGTACATCAAGCGACGGGCATCGACCATCATTTGTTGCTGTTCGGCCAATGCTCGAACTTCCCAATAGGAGTAGTTGACTTGGTCGCGAAGTGAGTTGGTCGTTCGGTAATATTCTTCTGCGTTTCGGAGATCGGCTGCGAGTTCGAGAGCTTTGACACGTTGATCACGGGGGAGTTCGCTTGCGAGTTCTTGATAGGTTGGCTCGATCTGCATCGCTACTTCCGACGCGGTCATTTTTTCTTGCATCGTGCGATCTTCATCAGCTTTGTCGAATGCTTCCAGTTTAGCGGGTGGGATTTTCGTTTTCTTGCTGTCGATAACTTTGTCTCTGACTGACTGAGTCATTTCGACGAACTTGGACTTCAGGTCGAGCAAATCTTGTTTGGCGATATCGAGACTACGCAGGGTTACTGCAACGGAGCCGGTGCCTCCCAGTTCTTGGTTACCGTATTCTTTCCACTCACGTCCTGCTTTTTCCCATACGAACTTCGCACGTTCATCGAGGATTCCTTCGTCTTCGATGGCTTCACCGTGGTACATCTGCCAAAGCGGTGCGTAGCTGTAGAGCAGGTGAGGGGACTTCTTGATTGGAATACCTTCTTGAACGAGTTTGTAGGCTTCTTCGAACCATTGCTTTCCTACGAGCCAGTTATCGGGTTTGCGATCTGGACCCAGGGAGTCATCGGAGACTGCATTGAGGCCTTCGTCGACAAAGTACTTGTGAAACTCTTTGTCATTGCGGAACAATTCGCGGTACTGGAGTTTTTCGTCTGCTTTACCCAGTTTATTGCCGAGGTAATGTCCGAGTTCGTACTGAAGGATTGGTTTCCGCGTATTGAACTTGGTGCCTTTAACCAAGTAGTCGATACCTTTCTTGACCCATTCGTAGCGTTGTCGATAGTCTTCGAATTCGGGAGAAACGTTGTAGCTCAGGTTATGAGCTTGGTGTTGCCATACGCTGATGAAGTGAGGTTGCAGGAGAGCGATTTGGTTCAGCGTTGCGGAGAATCGATCGAAGTACTTTTCTTCTTTGAAGTAATCAGCGCGGAGCCACAGAATGGTCGACGCGATTCCTCGCATACCCAGGGTAGCGAGTTTCATGCTTTCGCTGGTTGGATCTAGTTTCCCTAAATCGGCTTGGCCGATCGCGTAGCGGCTTCGCAGTTCCGCGATTTTACCGGACCCACCGATCGGTGGACGTCCCAGGTAAAAAAGAGGGAGTAGCAACCCGACGATAAGTAGAATGTACAGGATTTTTCTAGTCAGAGAACGATTGTTCACGCTGCCATCTCCCGCGTCTTCAGGAAGAAATAACTGACCAAACTTGTTAGGACAAAGTAACCTAGCGCGATAGTAAGGTGTCTTCCGAGCAACCCACCGAACAGGTTTGTGCCGTAGGCAACGAAGTCCGCAGTACCTAGTTGATCAAAGTTTGGTACAGCATTTTTCAGTTGCGCTACGCCGGTAAGTAGCCAGGTATCGACGACCCGAATCGCCTCTTCCAGCGCTGGGCTTCCAAGATCCAATTCGATTTGGGATCCCGTTTGGGACGGGACGCGGATCAACGACTCGATGGGCCCACCACCTTTCGTCGTGGAAGCTTGGAGTTGATCGACGAAGAAGCCGAAGAAGCCTAATACAATTGCGGCGACAGTCGCGATCATTGCCACAGGGCCTGACAAGAAGGTGGAGAACATCACGCCGAAGCAGATCACGATAAACATCTGCAACCAGATGCTGATGTAGCCTTTGACGAAGTTCCACCAGAATTGAAGGTCGGCAGGACGGAGATACAAATCAGCTGCAGCCATGCCAAGGTACTGTCCGCGGTCCTGGCACCGAATCACGACTTGGAATTTACCGTCTGGAGCAATATCCTTGAAGAAATCCAGATCCGCAGGTTGGCCTTCTTTGAAACCTTTGAGTTTTGTGCGGATGGAACGGCGGTCTACTTGGAACTCTTTCACTTTGAACGATTCGCGTTCGCTTTCCACTTTTTCGTCTGGGCTACGGAAGTAGATGATGCCACCGACGGGGGTGACGATATCTCCTTTGTAGGTGCGGAATGCGCTAATGGTCAAGTCATAACTGATGACATCTTTGAAAAGGTCTTTGTTGACACCATCGAATTCCCAGACTGCCATGGAGAGCGAATCTCCTTCGATGTACTTCTGGTACTCAGACATATAGCCGACGTTGTATCCTTCGTTTTTCTCACCATCACGTCCGGTGAATTCCAGCCTCTTGGCATAGATTGGGACGCGAGCGGTCAGGTCATCGATTTTCGTGCCGATGACAATTCGGTCACCTACCTTGGTTACGATGTGGCGGTGTCCTTTGACTTCGTTGGTCGTACCACGTCCTTCTTCGTTGAGAGTGAACGTGTGAGTATGTTTGTTCGCAAAGGTGGTTTGGCCGATTTTGCCGTTGGCATCCAGGGTTTCGACTTCGTGTTCGTGGTTCAAGCCGCGAACAACGAAGACATAGCTGAGCAGGCCCATGACTAGCAAAATGAGGGTCCCAATACCGGCGAAACCGAGTACTCTGCCGAGGAACAGTTCGAGTGGTCGAACTGGCTTTGTCACGATGGTGTAGATCGTGCGGCTCTTGATGTCTTGAGGGATGCTGAAGCAACTGACAAAGAATCCCAGGACGATCACCAGATAGTTTGTAGCGGTGAGTACGAAGGAGATGTAGAGGCGAGCCGGGTAATCTGCGTTTTGATCGAGGTACCAGCCGGCGAACATCATGGCGATGATGAAGATCCCGATCAGAACCAGAATCTTTTTGCGGACCGACTCTTTGAAGGCCAAGCCAGCGATGGCACCCACCCGTCGAAAAGAGAATTTGGGGATGTCGACTGTGAAAAGCTGCCCGATGTTTTGGGCGACTTTTAAGAAGCCTTCTACAGGACCGTGGTTCACGACGGATACGAGGTAGCCAACCAAGAATCCGAGGATGGACAGGGCAAGGGCTAATATCATTCCATCGCGGAGGCCATTGTGCTGAAATAGCCACTCGCTGTAGGTCCAAAATTGTTCAGGAGAGAGTCTCATAATCGAAAAGCCTAATTCGTAACGTTCTACACAACCGTATGGCTATCCAAGGTCCTAGTTTTCACCCCGGCCACCGCGACGGCCAGGACGTTGCTCGCTCTCTTTGACGATTTCCAGGAACAGGTCTTCCATGGTCGTTGTTGGGTTGTCCATACGTTCCAATTGGCCACCCGATTCTTCGATGATCTTTTTGATGCGTGATTTGGCATCGTCGTTCAGTCCGCTTGCATGGATTTGGGTAACGTCTTGCATTTTGAGAAGCGAATCGACGCGTCCAAGTTCTTTCAATTCACCTTGGTGCAGGATTGCGACCCGATCGCATACGTCTTGAACGTCGGCGAGTTGGTGGGAGCAAAGGAGGATGGTCTTGCCTTCGTCCCGCAGTCGCAGGATCAAGTCTTTCATGTCACGGGTCCCGAGGGGATCGAGGCCTGTGGTCGGTTCGTCGAGAACCAAGAATTCAGGTTCATTGATCAGGGCTTGTGCCAACCCGATCCGCCGAGTCATCCCTTTGGAGTATTCCTTGAGTTGCCGTCGTCGAGCGTGTTCGAGTTTGACCATCTTGATCAACTTTGCGGTTCGCTCTTTGCGTTCGTCGGCAGACATGTCGAAAAGTCGACCGTAGAAATCGAGCGTTTCATCTGCGTTGAGGAATTTGTACAAGTAGGATTCTTCTGGAAGATATCCGATGCGTTCGTTTTTCGAGACGTCGGTGGCATCTTTGCCGAAGACGAAGCAGCGTCCGGAGGTAGGGAACAACAAGCCGAGCATCAGTTTGATGGTCGTCGATTTTCCCGACCCGTTAGGCCCGAGCAATCCGAAGATTTCTCCACGGCGTACTTCGAGGTCTAGCGATTTGAGTGCGTGAACCTTTTTCCGCCCCCAGAAGTCCCGATAGATTTTGCCGAGATTACGGGTTTCAACGATCACGTTGGTCGGATCGTTGGCCGAGGTTGAGCCGGAGGGTCCCGATTCCAATGCAGTTGCCATGGGTGGAGTCGACGGTGGGAAAAGGAGTTGGAGTAGCGTGAAGAGCTTCCAGGGGTCTGACTATTAGCTCAGACAATAGCATGGTTCCTTTACGCCCGCTTCCTCGGGGTGGTTCAACGCTGGGCTGTGGGAAACGGCGAAAAAGGGCTAAATCGGCGTCGCCGAGGCGTCTGATGAACCTATAATCCGCACATGCAACGTACAGATCCTGAATATTGCCGCGCGCTGAGATTTTTGTTCGATCGTATCAACTACGAGAAAACGGTCGATCGTCCCTACCATTCCGGGGAATTCAAGCTCACACGCATGGCGTTTTTACTTGAGCTTTTGGGAAATCCGCAGTTGGCTGCTCCGGTGATTCATGTCGCCGGGACGAAGGGGAAGGGATCTGTGTGCTGGTTACTGGCCGAGGCATTTCGACTGAGTTCGCTTCGAACCGGACTTTTTACTTCGCCGCACTTGGTCGATTTAGAAGAGCGGTTTGTGGTTCAGGGGGAGCCGGTGGCCCCTGGAGTTTTGTGTGAAGGAATTGAGCGTTTACGGCATGTGGAGTCTCTGTGTGCCGCGAGTGAGCATGGACGCCCTACGTTTTTCGAACTTACGACGGCTTTGGGCTGGTTTCTCTTTGCCCAAGCAAAAACCGATGTGAACGTCATCGAGGTAGGGTTAGGTGGGCGGCTCGATAGCACCAACGTTTGTGCGCCTGAA
>JBIJCS010000237.1:0-7338 GCA_044344575.1 Pirellula sp.
TGGCGAACGGTGGCTACGGGAGGGCGGTGGCTACGGGCGAACGGTGGCTACGGGCGAACGGTGGCTACGGGAGGGCGGTGGCTACGGGGAGTGCCTTGCTGTCGCACGAATCAGACGGTTTCGGGAACGGCAAAACCTTTACGATATTGCCGTTTGATCCAAGCGTTCCCGGCTTGCGCATGCTCGCCGACAAAACGCCCCGTTTCCGGGGATAGATCCATCCACGAACTCATTCGTAATCCCGCTTGCTCCGGCGCAACTCCATGGGCTTCAAGATGAGCATGCATCTCTCCCATGAGGCCTTCCCAGCCTGGGAAACTCATTGCGGACTCCACTTTGCTTCGAACGTCTTGTTCGCCTCCTGCTTGGAAACAGATGTTGGCAAAGTTGCACCAACCGGTCGAATCGTGGCCGACTTGAACCTCTGCATTGAGCAAGTCACGGTTTCTTGTTCTGACTCCTTCGATGAAGTTCGCTTGGTGTCCCCCACCGCTGTTCCCTTTGAACTCTTTGATCAGTTTGCCGGCGTTGTCAAAGGCTTTCGCCGAACCGCGTTGTCCTTCTAGTCGACCACCTTCTGCAAACACAACGTATCCGCTACCTGGTCCGGGTACATCGGGTGATTTCTTGCCGTCTGGTTTATCGGGCAGATTACTCAATCCGATCACGACAGGTAGAGAACCGGTATCAAAAGCGACCGCGTGTACGTTGGGAGATACGCCTGCGTCGTTCCATACGATTCGTCCACCACCACCGATGATGCGTTTCGGGACGCGGACGCTATCGCGGAATACGACATTGCGAACATCGTCGAGGACATGGACTCCCCAGTTCCCCATTTCCCCTGATCCGGTATTCCAATCCCAGTGCCAGTCGTAGTGCCAACTGTTGCGATACACAGGAACATCCGCTGCCGGTCCGAGCCACAGATCCCAGTCAATGTTCGGGTCTTTTGGCAAAGGATCCTTTCGTTTGCCGATCGGACCACGTACTCCATAACGATTCACTCGGACGCTCTTGAGCGCACCGAGCACCTTGTCTTCATGCAAGAACTGCTTGAGTTGGGCTTGCATCGGGTCAGAGCGTTGCTGCGTTCCGACTTGGCATATCCGTTGGTACTTTCTCGCGGCGGCAATGGTCTGTTCACCTTCCCATTGAGTGTGCGACAACGGCTTTTCTACATAAACATCTTTTCCAGCTTGCATCGCCCAGATCGATGCTAAGCAGTGCCAATGATTACAAGTCGCTACGACAACTGCGTCGACATTTGGGTCTTCGATCATCTTGCGAAGATCGTTTGCGGTTTTTGCATCGGGAAATCGTCCTTTCGCTTTTTCGACGCGACCTTGATCTGGATCGCATAGGCCGACGATTTTGACGCCTGGGACTTTGGAAAAACTCCCCATCAGCTCGTTCGCCCGACCACCACAACTGAGAAAAGCAACGCGGATTTCATCGTTGACCAGAGCATGGGCACGCGTGGGCATCGCAGCAACGATCGAAGTCACCGTTGCTGTCGTCTGCAGAAACGTTCTACGGCTTAGTCCACGTCGTGTTGGTTGGTGCGAAGGGGTATTCATTGCGAAGGGCCTGATCGAAGGAGAGAAAATGGTCGAAAGGAAATTAGTTAGGCAATTTCTAAGCCGGACATCCGTGGGCCTAGACAACATCCAGATCAATATACTATCCCGTAGCCACCGTTCGCCAGACGGTGGAGATTTTCCTGGCAACATCCACCGCACTCCCGTAGCCACCGTTCGCCAGACGGTGGAGATTTTCCTGACAACGTCCACCGCACTCCCGTAGCCACCGTTCGCCAGACGGTGGTAGTTTTCCTGACAACGTCCACCGTTCTCCCGTAGCCACCGTTCGCCAGACGGTGGTAGTTTTCCTCGCAACATCCACCGCTTGGCAGCGGGTGGCTACGATGGGATGTCGGTGGAGATTTTCCTGACAATGTCCACCGCTTGGCAGCGGGTGGCTACGATGGGATGTCGGTGGTAGTTTTCCTCGCAACATCCACCGCTTGGCAGCGGGTGGCTACGATGGATGTCGGTGGTAGTTTTCCTGGCAACATCCACCGCTTGGCAGCGGGTGGCTACCTTCAGCTCAAACCAAAATTTCACGCACCACACGGCCAGCAACATCGGTCAAACGATAGTCGCGTCCCGCATGACGGTACGTTAGTCGCTCATGATCCAGTCCCATGCAATGCAACATCGTTGCATGCAAATCGTGGGTGTGGACCGCTCCCTCAACGGGTAATATGCCATGCTCATCCGACTTGCCATGGACCAATCCACCACGTACACCGCCTCCGGCCATCCAAGACGTGAAAACGAGATTGTGATGTTCACGGCCCGGGTGATCCGCCGTCTGGTGGAACGATGTTCTTCCAAACTCTGTCGTCCATACGACAAGCGTTCGTTCGAGCATCCCCCGCGCTTTGAGATCCTTGAGCAACGCAGCAATCGGCCGATCGATTTTCTTCGCTAACTTTTCGTGATCCGCCATGTTGCCATGCGAATCCCAATTCTCCCCACTGTTCGAACCTGTATCGATTAACTCGATGAAACGGACGCCCCGTTCCGCAAAGCGCCGCGCTACCAAACACTGCCATCCGAACCCTTGGGTTTGCCCCCGCTGCAATCCATACATCTCCAACGTCTTTTCTGTTTCACCGGAAAGATCTAATGCCTCCGGTGCTTCACTCTGCATGCCGAAAGCCGTTTGGAACGATTTCGCTCGGGCTTCTAGAAAGGAATCTAACGGACTTGCAGAAGCATGCTCATCATTGAGGCTTTGGAGCAATTCCAACTCCAACGACTGTCCGCGTCCTCGGTTCGCATTCGGACGTAAAAAAGGCAAAGGCTCCTCACCCGGAATCACATGGGTGCCTTGATGACAACCAGGCAAGAAATCGCTCCCCCAAGTCTGTGCACCTGCGTACGGCAACTGGGGTGCAATTACGACAAATGAAGGTAAGTTTTCATTGACGGTCCCTAAGCCATAACTAACCCAAGCTCCATGGCTCGGCCTTGCAAATTGTGCGGAACCCGTGTGCGCAGCAAGGGTTCCTTTGTCATGTCCGTCGCTATCGCAATGCATCGCATTGAGAATGCACATCTCGTCAACCATCCCCGCGAGCTCAGGAAACAAGTCACTGACCCATGCGCCCGACTCCCCGTGCTGTGCAAAGTTCCATCGTGGGCGAATCAAAAATCGTTCAAATGCTCCAGGCTTATTTAACCATCGACTCGCTGTGATCTTTTTCCCGTGGTCTTTGATCAACTGCGGTTTGTAATCCCAAGTATCCACATGGGAAACTCCACCAGTGGAATACAAGAAGATGATACGGTCAGCTGTCGCCGGAAAGTGACCTGGTTTGGCCGCCAATGGATCCGATTCCGTACCATGAGCTCTCGGAAGTGTACCCTGAGATTGCTCCAGCAAACTTAGGAAGGCGACTGCGCTCAAGCTATGTGTTGCATGGCGCAAAAACGAGCGACGACCTTGCGACAGTTGAGACCCCCACATGACTTACTCCAAACTCAAAAAGCGATTGCTGCTGATCAACACGCGACAGAGAGCTCCCCATCGTTGCAACTCTTGAAGTGACACTTCACTGCTGCCCTGGTGTGCTACTTGTGAATCGATCTCCTGATCTCGGGCTGCAACATAGGTTTGCAGGAATTGTTCAGCACGGGCTACTTGTGCTGAACTAGGACGTTCGGCAGTCGTCAGTCGGTATGCCAAAACGATTCGATCTTGAATGCTGGTCGCTTCGGCAAGTATCCGTCGAGCGAAGTTTTCGGCACAGCGATGGACGAACGGAGCATTCATCAAATACAGCGTCTGTGTCGGAGTCGTTGTGGTAAAGCGTTCGGCAACACTCTGATTGGGATCGGCACCGTCAAATAATCCTAGATAGGGATGTCGCCTGTTCCGCTGCTGCATCAGATACAAACTGCGATGGTTCGAATCATAGACCGCATAGAAAGGATTGTGGATGGTAAAACCCCAAGTCTCCACGTTGGGAAATGGATGTGGTTTTGGATGGGTTTGATCCATTAATCCACTGACCTGCAACATCGAGTCGCGAATCGATTCCGCATCCAGCGGTCGTTTGGGCATCCTCCACCATAAGCGGTCTTGCTCGCCATTCTTGTCCAAGCCGGAATCACTTTCCAAACGATAGGTGTGAGATAGCACCATCGAACGATGCAAGCGTTGCACATCCCAACCCGAATTGATGAATTCTTTGGCAAGATAATCCAGCAATGCCGGATGACTCGGTTGTTCGCCACGCACGCCAAAGTCACTCGGCGTCGCGACGAGGCCTTTGCCGAAATGCCATTGCCAGACTCGGTTGACCCATACGCGTGCGACGAGTGGATTGTCGGCATTCGTTAACCATCTCGCTAAATCCAATCGTCCGCTCGCAGTCGACGGCTCACGGATCGGCTCGGCACCCAAGACCGATAGATTCCGCCTCGCAACTGCATGTGCGACTTTGTCGGGTTCACCGCGTAGCTGTAGTTTCGCATCGGTAGGTGTCCCTTCACTGACTCCATACGCCACAGAATAGGATTTCTCTGTGAGCAGTCGCGCTTTGTCAGCTTGCAATTGTTTGATCTTCTCTTCATGCTTGCGCCTTAACTCCGCAAATTCAGCTTGCTCTCCTTCTGTCTCCCTTCGTTCGCGTTTCGCCGGAGGTGAATCGATTGCGGGGAACGGGGCGAGATCAAGCCCGAGATTATCTAAATCACGACGTGATACTTTCCCTTCCACAGGCCCAAAGCCATCGCTGATGAACGTGTCGGCTACACCGTCCCAATTCGCCGGCAATGCAACAGGGGGTAAAGAAACATAGGAAGCACCGTGTCCAAGCGTGCCGGTGATGGTTTGCGTGGCTCGGTCTAACTTGAGCTGCAGGTGGTACCATTCTCCCGGAATGAGCGATTGCAATTCGCGCCACTTCCCATTTTCCTTCATGGAAAATTGACGGCTGGTGATCCCGCATTCGACCGCGATGGACTCAATGACCCCGCGTCCCAAGTACAACCGGAAAGATCCGTCCGGGACTTCGCCTTCTTGCTGGATCGGAAATCGGAAGTCGAGGGTGAAATGCAGCGGCTGATCTTCACGGATCCGCAACGCTCTCTTGAAGACGTAACGAACTCCTTCATAGGGAGTACCTTCACCAACACGAACTCCCCGCGTTCCCGTCCCAAAAACATGTTGGTAAGGGCTCTGTGCATCAGCAGTCACCTCGTTCGGTCCTGCGGAGAGCCAAGCGTCCTTCGGTGGCTTGGATGTCTCTTGGGCCTCAAAGTCTGTGTCGATTCCGCCGGCGAAAAATGCTGGATCAAGAGCAAATTGATTCGATTCAGCTATCGCTAACTGAGCATCGATCGCCGCGATCGCATCCGCTTTTTCTTTATCGCGTCGTGCAGCTTGCTCGCGCGGGATCAGCGGTGGAAAGTGAGCAGGACGCTTTTGCTCTTCACCCCCGGGAAAGGCCCAACGGGTACTTTGCATAATCCCATACAGCGCGTAATAGTCTTCCATGCTAACAGGATCGTATTTGTGATCATGGCAACGCGCACATCCAAGAGAGAGTCCTAAGAGTGAGCGTCCCAAGCTATCGATTGCATCGGCGAAATCCAGATGTTGGAAATCGGGATTAGGTGCATATCCGTATCGTTTACCAACTGCCAAAAATCCAGTTGCCGTTACCATGTCTGCGTAGCGTTGTAGGTCAATCGACTTGTCGGAATGAGTACGCGGATCGTCAGTATTCTTTTGACTGTTCGCAAGCTGCTCTGCGAGAATATCCCCTGCAATCTGCTCGGTAATGAACTGGTCCCAAGCCATGTTCGATTGAAAAGCTCGAACGACCCAGTCGCGATAGCCGACGGCTTCGGGTACAGGATAATCTGCACCGTCTCCCGCTGTATCTGCGTATCGGGCGACATCCAACCAATGGCGAGCGTACCGTTCTCCATGGGTGGGAGAGGCTAGCAGTCGGTCGACGACCTTTTCATAAGCTAGTTCCGAATCGTCGGCTTCAAAAGCATCGAGATCGTCGGGTGTTGGTGGTAAACCGGTCAAGTCGAGAGTGACTCGGCGCAGCCAACGCGCTCTGCTCGCTGTGCGATTGGCAACGACTCCCGCTTGATTCCTTTTTTCTGTTATGAAGGCATCGATGGGGTCGTTCATTGCAGATTCGCTGTCAGCGAACTTCGAGACTCCTTCAGCAATCGCGATAGGGCGTATCGGCTGAAGAGACCACCAAGCGGCAGCCTCTTCGCGCGTTAAACCACCTAGCCGTTGTTGTGCCACCCGAGGATCAAAAGCACCTTGCGCGATCCAGTTTCGCAAATCTTCAATTTCATTGGGTGTTAAAGGATCTGCATGCTCTGCGGGAGGCATCGGGCTGTAACCTTCGGCATGTTGCACTGCGAGCAGTACAAGACTTGCTGCCGGATCCTGCGGTACAATCGCTTGGCCTGAATCCCCACCTTTCATCCAGCCATCACGCGAGTCGAGCGCTAACCCACCACTGGTTTTTTTCGATTCTTGCGAGTGACATTCCAAACAGTGTTTGATGAACAATGGACGGATCTTGGACTCAAAATACTCTTCCGCGATACGAGATCCCTCTGTCGGTGGACTTTCTTGAGCGACCGCTTGAAGTACCCAGTTCGCTTCAAGAAAAGTTCCGATTCCAACGAGAATCAGGCATGCCCATAAATCGCGACTAGCCCATCGTAAGATACCAGTCGACTTGCTTCGAAGCTGTCTCGCGCAGGGGAATTCCATGGCAATGATGAAGGGTAAGGGAGAGTGGCGGGGCAGGGGGGGATCAAGGAGGCAAGCAGATCAAGGAGCGTTCAACCGGGCTAGCCGATTTTAACAAGAAGTTACCCCGCAGTGCTCTGAAAACGGGCTTGTTTTTTAAATCGCGAACGAAGCGATCACCAGAAGGTTGCGGTAACTCGTCCGCTTTGAAAAGCAAAGGAATTTAAAAAGTGGCGAGCGTACCTGTGGTGGAGTGGTTCAATACCGATTGCCAGAGGTCTTCGGAAGATGCTTGCCGAACTTCGTCAATCGCGTCAGCCGTGACTTGGATACGATCGAGGCGTTGTACAGGTAGGCCATGCGTTAACAACTCTCTCGGTGGGAGTACGACGAGCATAGCGGCAACGCAGGGGTTGGATAGGACTGCCAAACATCGCGTACGCAGGTTCGCATCGCCCAAGTCGATTGGTTGGTCCCCGACTTGGATGTTCCGAGGGGTCACAGCAGCGACGAATTGGCCGGGCTTCAAAGCAA
>JBIJCS010000238.1:0-7337 GCA_044344575.1 Pirellula sp.
GAGGGTGACACGGCGCAGCCAAATTCGATCGTCGATTTCTGGTGCGGGAGCCAAGTTCGCTTTTTCTAGCCCGAGTTGGATCCAATGGTCGACAGGATTTTTTGGGGTGAGCGGAGGGTTGGCAGAGTTTGTTGGAAGGGGTTTGGAGGTGGAGTTGTAAGGGGCCACGAGTGCGATGGCTTGGAAGGCGGCACCAAATCTGGCGATGAGGACATGGCGGCCTGGTTGCTCGAGGTTGACTTGTATGGCCGTTTGGGTGTTTGAGGTACTGTTATTTGTTTGGAGGGTTGTGTTCTCGAGTCGGATAGGGCCGTTGGGGTCGACTTCCCATTTTGTTTTTTCAGTTACGTTGAATTGCTGTCCATCTTGGAGTGTTGCGAAGGTTTTCAGAAGGAAGGAGGTAGGGGAGAGTTGTTGGGAGTCGATTGTTAGATTGGTTACCAAAGCGGGAGGGCCTTGAGGTGCGCCTAGGGCGATCCACTTCTCGAGTAATTGGGCTTGTGGGCTCTGAGGGTCGAAGAGTTCTGAGCCTTCGTGAGCAATGCGACCGGTGGGTTTTGCAAGGAGGAGGCTATCGGCTGGTGACGCGAAATTGACACGGCGTGATTGGTGAGCGAGAACGATTTGTTGGTAGTCTGAGGCTGGGTTTGAGCCCCAGAGGGAGAGGAAGAAGTGTCCGCGGCCGGCGGCGGCACCGTGGCAAGCTCCGCTATTGCAGCCAGCTTGGGTAAGGGTGGGGAGAATATCGAGTTGGAACGATGGGGGTTGAGAGATTGTTGGAGTTGTCGTTCCGTTTTGTGCAATGGCTTGGGGGTGTAGCAGGGCGAGGTGGAGGGAGAGTGGCAGGAGGAGCAGTGCGTAACGGAGTGTGGCAGTGGTAGCTGAGTGAGGTGGCGTTTGCGTTGCGGATTGGGTGGGGATCATCGCAAGGTAGAGAGGACTTCGTCGGATGGAGGCGGGAGGATTACCGGGGTGGATTCCCGTATTTTTCGGACCAGATCTTCAGGATTTCTTGGGCGCGTGGGGTACCGTAGTTTTCGAGTTTTCCGCTTGAGACGATCGTTCGGGCGATACGACCGATTTCGTTTTTTAGTGGAGTGGAGTCAGCGATTGCTTGTTCGACGTTGACCGCAGCTTCGTCGACTTGTTCATCGGATGCATCTTTTTGGATCAGGGGGCGTAGCAGGGCGCGGAGTGCTTCGGCATCAACGGTTGGCGTTGTGGGGTTGTTTGGTGTTTGGGCCATGGATGGATCGGTGATCAGGTCGCTGAGTTTTGGTTCTGGACCACCGACTTGTTCGATGATTGCACGAACAACTTTCAGCAGGTCGGCTTGGAGGCTGGGTTGGACGAGTGCGAAGTTTGCCGTGATCTTTTTTTCTTTTGAGACGAGGATTGTTAATTGGACGTTGCGATTGAGTCCGAGTGTTCCTGGTCCTTCTCGACCATCGGTTGAGACACCGGTTGTAACGTTTGGTGAGAGTGCATGTTGGATACGTTTTATGTTCGCTTGCGTGCCTGAGGTATCGTCACCGAGAAAGATGACGGAGGAGTGAAGGCCATCTTTTTGGCGAGAGTGAGCGTAGTTGGCGAGTACGCGAGTCATCGCGATGGATTGTCGGTTGACATCGTGCACGAAGATCAGCAGGAGTGGGGAGTCTTTCGCTTGTTCGACGGGGTTGAAGGATAGGGGTGTCAGGTTTTTTGGGCCGGATTGGTTATTGGTGTTTACCGTGTTGTGATCTGGGTGTGCGAAGGAGGCGAGGAAGGAGAATGGAGGCAGTGGTTCGCCTGATTGGGGGCCGGAGAAGACGGGGTTGTTTGGTGAGGGTGTGGTGTCTTGAGCGGTCGCGTGGTTGAGAGGAGAGGTTGGCAGTAGGGAGAGTGTTGAAGCGAGCAGGATAGAGTGGAGGAGGAGGCTCGCAAGTGGAAGGGGAAGGTCGTTGGGAATTGGGGAATGCATGACAGTTGAGTGGCAGAGTGCTATTGGAGTTTGGCGATCGCATGAAGGGTTCGATCGATTTCTTCTTCGGTATTGTAGTGCATGCAACCGAGCCGAACCATTCCTTGGGGTTCCGTTTTGAGTGCGGTAGAGAGTGGGAGGGCGTAGTAGTTTCCATGCCAGGCGCAGATGGCTTGTTCTGCGAGTTTTTCGGCGGCGGCATGGGAGTCGAGGCCATGGATTTGGAATGCGAGGGTGGGGGCTCTTCGGGAGGTGTCTTGTGGGTTTTTGATCCCGTAGAGTTTGACATGTGGAAGTTTGCCGAGTCCCTCGAGGAGTTGAGAGATACGTTCGGATTCGACTTGTTGGATCCATTGAAACGCGTGATTGAGGCGTTGGGATCGGGAGGGAGCGTTGGAGGGATCGAGTGAGGCGATGTAATCGATGGCGGCGGTCAGGCCTGCGATGCAGGGGTGGTTTTGGGTGCCGGTCATCCATCGTCCTGGGATGGAGTTTGGGGAGGGTCGAAGTTTGTAGGGAGAGAGTTCTTGCATACGGTTTGGTTTACCGTAGAGGATACCGATGTGTGGGCCGAAGAATTTGTAGGCGGAGCAGACGAGAAAGTCGCAATCCCAGGCTTGGACATCGATACGTCGGTGAGGTGCGTAGTGTACGGCATCGACGAAGAGTTCAGCACCGGCGTCGTGAACCCATTTGGCGATGGTAGGGATATCGGTGAGGGATCCGACGGCGTTGGAGGCAGCGGTCAGCGCGACGAGTTTCGTTTTATGGGAGAGGAGTGATTGGAGAGAATCGAGGTTAAGTGTAGCGTCTTCGGGGTGGATATCGATGGTTTTGACGGTTGCTCCGGCGTCTTGAGCGGCCAGGATCCAGGGGGTGAAGTTAGCATCGTGATCGAGGTGAGAGACGAGTATTTCGTCGCCTGGGTTCCACGTCTTTGCGATTGCGCGAGAGAATGCCAGGGTGAGGGTAGTCATATTCGGGCCGAACGCGATGGACTTCGGTTCAGTGGTTTGTAATAGATCTGCTGCCGCTTGGTGGGCTTCGTCCATCACGTGATCGACTTCGATGCTGGTGATAAATTTCCCGGCGCGGTTTGCGCTATGGTTGATGAAGGCATGGTGGATGCGATCGGCGACACAGAGGGGGACTTGGGTACCGGCGGGGCCGTCGAGGTAGATCAGTGGCAGACCGTTATGGGACCGTGAGAGGGAGGGGAATTGAGCGCGGATGGAATCGATGTCGATGGGCTTGTTTGAAGTTGAAGTGTTTGAAGTTGTGGAGGAGGCCATCGGAGTGAGTTGTAATGTTTGGGGCGGCTGGGGATGTGAGGGATTATTCTTTGGGACCGACGCTGACGCTAACGCGGGTGCGAGAGGCGAGTAATTCGAAGGCGTGTTGGACTTGTTCGAGTGAAACGTTGCGGTAGTGATCGCTAGCGGGTCCGACGGGTTCGTAGGTATTTCGGATAGTCCAAGCGTTTCCGACGGAGAAGAGTCGGTTGCTGGGGCGTTCGGAGGCGAGGATTAGGGATGCGCAGATTTTGTTTTTTGCGAGTTCGAGTTCTTTTTCGTTGATGGGTAGTGATTTTGCGTTGGCGAGGATTGTTTGGAGGATTTCCCAGTTTTCGGATTGTTGGTCTGGTGCACCGGCGAGGTAGGTGCCGAAGACCCCGCAGTCTTGGAATTCTTGGGTGAAGCAGACGGCGGTATCGGCTAGTCCGTTATCGACGAGTTCCCAGAAGAGTCGGCTTCCGGAGTCATCACCGAGGATGGTAGCGAGCACGCGGGAGACGTATCGATTTTCGTCGAGGTATCCGGGGCCTGGTGCGAATTCGATGGTGTATTGTTGGGTAGCGGGGGGGTGGAAGAGTTGGAGGTGTTTCGAGGTGGGAGAGGGTTGGAAGAGATTTCGGTGAGAGTTGGATGGGACCCACGATTCGGTGAGTCGTTGGGTATCGCGAACGAGTTGATCGAAGTCGACAGCGCCGGTAGCGACGAGGCAGAGGTTATTGGGGGCGTAGCGAGCGGCGTGGTAATCCCGCATTGCCGATGCGGTTAGGTTGGTAACGGATTCTTTGGTACCGAGGACGCGGGTAGCGAGGGGGTGGTTTCCGAAGAATTCTTCGGAGAGTTTTTCCATGGCACCGTAGGGTGGTTGATCGTCGTACATAGCGATCTCTTCGAGGATGACTTGTTTTTCTGTGACGAAGTCATCTTCGCGGAGGGTGGGCCGCATCATATCGGAGAGGAGGTCGAGAGCGTGGAGTTGGTTTTCGGGGAGGATACTGATGTAGTAGACGGTATGTTCTTCGCTGGTGTAGGCGTTGGATTGGGATCCGAGTTCATCGAGTTCGCGGTTGACATCGACGGAGGAGCGACGTTGTGTACCTTTGAACATCATGTGTTCGAGGAAGTGGCTGACGCCGGCGATTGGGGGTGTCTCATCGCGTGAGCCAGTTTTGACGAAGTAGCCGAGGGAGAGGCTGAAGGCATCTGGGTTGACTTCGGCGATGATTTCCAGTCCGTTGTCGAGGGTATGGTTGCGGAAGTGCAAGCTATTGGGGTGGCTCATGGGTGATCGACTATAGCGGGGCGGGAGTAGAGTTGTTTTTTAATCGTTGAGTTCGAGACGTCGGTTTAGGAAGTTGTGGAAGAGGGAGGAGTTGGGGATTTGTTGAATTGGAGAGGTTCGGGACCGATGGTTACGAGAGTCCAGTTCGAGGGAGGGAACTTTTGGAAATGTTCGAGGAGGGATTCGCAGGAGAGTTCTTCGATTTCCGCGAGGACTTCTGCGCGGGTAGGGATTCGCCCGAGGTTGATCCAGTCGTAAGCCATTTGGGAGCTGCGAGAGGTGCTGCTTTCTTGTTCCATGACGAGGGAGGTTCGAACTCGGGATTTCAGTCGTGCGAGTTCACCGTGTTCGATACCTTGGGCGATTGATTCGATCGTTTCGAGGGTAACATCGAGAGTTTCTTGTGCGCGATTGGAGGTAGTGCCGGCGTAGCACAGGACGCTACCGCAATTTTTCAGGGAGTGCGAGGAGGCGGAGATCGCGTAGACGAGGCCACGTTTTTCTCGGACTTCGGTGAAGAGTCTCGAGCTCATACCATCGCTGAGGATTCCGACGATACCGCGACTTCGGTAATATTCGGGGTGGGTGTAGGGTACGGAGTTGTAGGCGAGTGCGATGTGCGTTTGTTGGCTTTCGTGGTGGATATGAGATTGGGTGCTAAGTGAGGAGACGGGGGAGGGTTCGGGGGCGGATTGTCCGCTCCAGGAGTTGAAGAGAGAATCTGCGAGTTTTACCCATTGGTCCCAATCGAAGTTTCCGGCGATGGAGAGGACGGCGTTTTCGGGGCGTGTATTTCGGTCGTGGAACTCGAGGCAATCTCGGTGCGAGACGGCTTGAAGTCCGGCGAGGGAGCCGAGGGAGGATCGGCCGAATACTTCGCCAAATCGTACATGTTTGAGTTCTTTGAAGCACTTTTGGGCTGGATCATCTTCGATGGAAGCGAGTTCAAGGAGAGCGGATTGTCGGACTTCGTCGAGTTCGTCTTCTGGGAAGTGAGGTTCGCGAACGATTGCGGCGGCGACTTCGAGGGTAGGTTGCAGGACGCGGGCCATGCAAGCCATGGAGATATTGGTATGGAAGGTTGAGACGGAGCTGGAGCGTTCGACGCCGAGGTAATCGAGTCGTTCGACGACATCGCGGCTGGAGAAGTGTCCGGCGCCGCGTTGGGCGAGTTCGAGGGTCATGCCAGCGAGCCCTGGGAGCGAATCGGGTTCGCGGCAAGTTCCGCTTGGGAACATCAGGGTGAAGGCGGCAGATTCGAGCCAGGGCATGCGTTCGCCGAGGAGAGTCAGTCCGTTGGAAAGTTTGTGGTGGTGTACCATTTGCTGCATGCGACTGCATCCTTGGTGATGGGCGTGGGAGATCTGGGTTCAGGCGGCTTGGAGATTGTAGCAAACGGCGGGCGATGGGGGAGTTAGAAGTTGGATTCCGTCGGGTTTAGGGGGTAGCCTAGTTGGTGGGAGTTGCGAACACTTAGGGCAGAAAGGAGCGGCTCTGTTGAGGGTTCCCTGGCGCAGTTTTCCCAAGTGTTAAATTGGGTAGACGTTCTGGAAAAGGTTTCCCAGGACGGTTATTCTGTGGAACGGTTGAGGGGACGATTTCGATGGAGCGAGAGAGACAATCGAAATGAAGTCATCATCGCGTGGCCTACCAATTGAGAATAGAAAGTTAGCAATGGGTTCATCCAAGGGGCTCGACGAGCTGCTGCGAGAGTGGAAATTCGATCCGCATTCCTTATCGGTGCGGTTGGTGAAGGGGTCGGATGGTCGGGATGTGATTCAGATGCGGGTCGATTTGGGGGTGTTGCAGATGGAGACGCAGGGGCGTCCTGACGGCGACATGGTGGAGGGGCATCCGACGTATTTGGATCGTTTGTTGGAGATGGAGAAGCAGGATCCGGATTTTGTGATGGATGATGATCATTGTTTTGAGGCGGACCGGGAGTTTGTGCAATTCTATCATCGCCGAATATCTTGGTTGCGGTTGCAGCATTACCATCGTGCGGTGGAGGATGCGGAGCATACGTTGAGTTTAATGGATGTATGTCGGGATCATTCTCCTGATGATGAATGGACGATGAGTCATGAGCAGTATCGACCTTTTGTGATGTTTCATCGCACGCAGGCATCGGCGTTCGCGGCGTTAGACGAGGCGGATGCGGAGCAAGCGATTTTGATTTTGGATAAGGGGCTGAATGAAATCCGCGAGGTGTTTGCGGAGCATGAGGCGGAGGAGGACTTTGCTGAGGACGAGATGGTTGTGCAATTGACTCGGATGCGTGATTCGTTGCGAGAGGAGTATCAGTTGGGTCCGTCGTTGCAGGAGCGGTTGACGGAGGCGGTGAAGAGTGAGCAGTATGAATTAGCGGCGAAGTTGCGCGACGAGTTAGCGCGTCGTCAGGCGCGGTAGAGGGAGCGTTTTAGCGAGCGATTTACAGTGCGGTGGCATTTGCAGTGCGGTGGCATTTGCAGTGCGGTGGCATCTACTTTGCGGTGCCATCGCGTTGCATGGTGACTTCGATCGCTGCGAGGAGCGCCTTGGCTTTATTGACGGTTTCTTGGTATTCGTTTTCTGGGACGCTATCGGCTACGAGACCTGCACCGGCTTGGATGTAGACTTTTCCGTTTTGGATAACGATGGTTCGCAGGGTGATGCAGGTATCCATATTTCCGCGGTAGTCGAAGTATCCGACAGCACCGGCGTAGGGGCCGCGTTTGGTAGGTTCGAGTTCGTCGATGATTTCCATAGCGCGGACTTTGGGTGCACCGGAGACGGTGCCTGCGGGTAGGCAGGAGCGGAA
>JBIJCS010000239.1:0-7216 GCA_044344575.1 Pirellula sp.
CCACAAGCCAAGCAGTCCACCAATTTCATAGTGATGAAGCAAGCAGTAATCGCCTTCTTTAATCTCCAACGGCCACGGCTTATTGGAGCCAAAAAGGTTCTTCTCGATACAATCCATGTAGGTAGAGCTACTACACTCGAAGACATAGGTCTTCCGGGATTGTTGATTAGCACCCTTGCTTCCTGTTTCGTTGCCATCCGAATTTTCTGTCATCCCTAAGTTACTCTCTAATACGAAAATTACCTTCTGAGGCTGCTACAAGTAGTCTATCAAGAATTCCAGAATTGTAGGTTCATTGAATTAGATTGTTCCGGCAGAATTCCATTCGAAGCTAGATAAAAGGTTGCATTAGGATCTCATGTTTTAACAACTTCGACAACGTAGGCGTCGTGGTCCGAGAGCCCTTGTGCATCCATTCTTTCAGCGCTCTCTACTTTCCACGATACAGGAACCCCAATATGATCAATCGATTGGCAGTAATTGCCGCGATGCGATAGGTCAGTTGTTGGTACGTTGAGTCCCAGTTGAGATACAGCCTCAAGGACATGATGACGTCCTCCCATGCTTCCAGCATGTTCCTTGCCGATTAGCGAATGGTTCCAGTCCCCACCCCAAACTAAATCGCCCTTCGGTAAATTGCGAAGCAAAGCACTGATGGCATTCTCTGTCATTTCCGAATGATTGGATCCATGCCAAGGAGCCGAGTTTGCTTTAACTCCTCGCCATGGAAGAATCGTTGAGCAGTATGTGACCCCTTCTATCTTGGCCGCTGCACTGGCTTCATGCGGATCGTCCAATCGCTCTATGGGAAGAACGCTAAGGACAGCAGCCCAAAACTGGTTGCTCTCCATGACTCCTTTGGAAAGTTGGGCGTGGAAGTGTAGGATCGTTGTGCCCTCGTTCTCGGCCCAATCCGGATGAACCTCAGTGAGGAGCCATACATCACAATTTTGTCGTCGTATAAATTCCTGATGCTTCTCCGACATCAGCCGATTGTCAACATTCCAAGTTCCAATTCGCATGGCGTATTTCGTCCTGTCGATGTCTTGCCTAATTCCGGATCTACTTTGTCGACCTGCAATAACTCTTTGACGATTCTTCCGTAGAAAAAACTAAGGCCCTCTGGGCGAAACTCTCTTCAACCCAACCCTAGGCTTGCGCTTTGGAGTCCAGTCAAACAGGAATGCCTGGACTAGTGTTCCGAATAGTGTGGAGGGTTAAGCTAGTGAATCAACCAGAGTTCGAAAGAGGTTTTCCGGAAAACTGTCGCTATCTATCTCGCTGAGTATTCGAATAGACTAATGGAGCCTCAATTCGCATCGAAGTTCCTACGCGATTGGTGCACCAGGGGTAAAGCCAGTGCCACTGTTCGTTTCACTCGCCGTCGTTCGCTTGATGCGCTACGTTTGCTGACTTTTCTGCGTTCAGTGACTTCTCTGTTGCACGAGCCAACGGAGTGTCTTGCGCTGATGATTCATCCACGGTTGGTTCGGGACGCTTGACCCGATCCTTCGCTATCAAACAAACTTCACGGCGATTGTGCGCAAGCTGCCGAACTTGAATGTCGGTGTATCCCCATGACTTCACTCTCTCAATGTATTCACCAAGGTTCTCCGCAGACTCCCATTTCGGAAACTTGATCGTAAGCACGAGTGCACGCATTCGCGACGTGGGATACTGCACGATGGACTCCACCGTATCAAGCGTATAGTTCGGTGTCACGTTCGCATCGCACACCAGAATTCGAAACGGCCGAAAAAGCTTACGCTTCAGTTGCAACGATCGACTTCGCCAATGGGTGAAGTTCGGATGGGTCATGATCCGAGGATCCATCTCGGCCGGATCGACTCCGGTCACTACTGCACCTTGGTCGAGAAGCCACTGACACGCTCCTCCAGGACTCGATCCGATTTCTACGATCTTCTCACCAGGACGAATCGCAAGATCCCCCCATGCGAACGCTTCGGCAATTTTCAAGTACGCCCGGGAAAGGATCTCATCGGGAACTGGAAACTCAGGAACTCCTCCCGGCCAGAAGTCGAACGGATGCTGCGCAAGCTTCGTCGCAACCCACCATCGATTCGGTTCGTCGATAATGATTTCAAGTATCTGATTCTTCGAACGGGAACTCGCTCCCGGTGTGGCAAGGTTGCTTCGTTCGGCAGGTTCCAATCCGTCTGGGGGATTGGCTAGGACTTCACGCGTATCCCCACGAAGCCGAAGGGCTCGCTGCAATTCCACGGCTACGGACCAAGCCAAGGCGCTCGACCCGGGTTCGAACCCGTTCCAACCCGGCTGGGCAATGTCCCGTTGCCAAACATGACCTACCTGCCAGTCGACTTGCCCGAATCGCTCTAAAATCTCTTCGATCATCGGGGCCGATTCGGTCCCCTCGATCTTTCCAAGCACAAATCCACGCGAACGAACCAACGGATGCTCTGGCAACGCACGCGTCCAAGGCCCCACCGGCAAAGGGCTTTTTAGGGTCAAAAGCCCTTTGTTCGAATAAGCCAGCCGAAATGGGCCTTGCGGTTCGCAGAGGAGTTGTTTGATGATCGGTTCGGCACCGTGCTGGCAAGCGACGTAGAAGAAGGGGTGTTTAGGTTCGGGGGAGGTCATTGGGATTTGCAGTAGGTTGGCTAATGGGGTTTTGGGCGAGGCTAGTAGGTTCTGGGAGCCCGGTGGTGGATCGTTGGTATGCGGATAACGGTCGGTGGAATGGGGGAGGAATGGAAGTCCAGTTTAGAGAATTGGTGTCAAGTTTGATGAAAAAGTGGTTGGATAGGTGGGAAGATGTGGACGTTGGCTTGGGCTATCGCCTATAAATACACTTAATAAACCATCAAAAGGCTCGGTGTCGTCTCGATGGGCGTCGTTTCGATGGGCGTCGTTTCGATGGGTCGAAGTCGGATTGCGGTGATAAGATACGTTTTTTTGAAAGGTTAGGGTTCGCGGAACGGTATGGCGAAAAACGAAGAAGCATTTGAGGTAGAGGGTACTGTCACTGCGGCGTTAGCCAACACGAGATTTCGGGTGCAGTTGGAAACGGGCACGGAGGTGTTGGCGCACGTGGCTGGAAAAATCCGTAAGAATTTCATTCGTATTGTTCCTGGGGACAAGGTGCGAGTGGAGTTATCGCCGTACGACTTGACCAAGGGTCGTATTGTATTTCGTGAGCGCTAATTTGGCGTTGAGATTGTTGATTTGAAATAGTGGTATTGGAATCCAAGAATTGCAGCCGGCTGACGAATTCTCAGTGGCTATTGAACCGTTCATCTCCTTTTCATTGATCCTTTTGGGAGTTCTCAGCTATGAGATTTCGTTGGTTGGCTTCGGCGGGATTGTCCGCAGTTGGAATTTTTGGCACGGGGGCGATGGTTGTTGCTCCTAACGGACGCGTAGTAGCCCAAGAGCCGCAGATTCTCGAGTCGTTTGGATTGAGTGACGCGAGTGCATCGGGGACGGACGTGGTGACGCTATCGATTGCTCCGCTTGATCGATTGTTACCGGACATTACGCATGTGATGCGTACCGTGGGTGTCGGTGCGCAGAGTGGGATCATTACGCAAGCGGTCAATGGTTACACCAGTGGTGTGGACCGTGAGCGTCCGATTGGTGGATTTGTCAAGCTTGGTGAATCCGGGATTCCGATGGGGGTGATCGCCTTACCGATTTCTGATTTGGACGA
This sequence comes from Pirellula sp., assembly GCA_044344575.1. Lineage (GTDB taxonomy): Bacteria > Planctomycetota > Planctomycetia > Pirellulales > Pirellulaceae > JBKCUI01. Next base: position 3,689 of record JBIJCS010000239.1, read on the forward strand.
GTTTCTTGGTGGTTTGGAATTGTTTGGAGAAGCTGAGGACTTGGGTGATGGTCTTTACAGCATGAACTTGGGCCCGAACACCTTGTTTGCTCAGCACAAGGGTGATTGGTTGTTCGTATCGACGGCAGAAGATGCGTTGGAAGTTTTGCCAGCGGACGCGAGTGGACGCTTGTCGAAGATGTCGGCGAACAACGACATTGCGTTTGAGGTCAATGTACAAAATGTTCCTGATGAGTTGGTAGATTTGTTGACGAGTCAGATGCGAACTGGATTTGAGCAAGCGATGGAAGCTCAATCTGGGGACATGAGCGACGACGAGCTGGAAGCGAGCCGCGAGCAGGGCGAGCTGATGATGAAGAATCTTGAGGAAGCGATCACCAGCACGGAGCGATTCGTGTTTGGTTTGGGGATCAATCCTAAGCAAAAGAATTTGACGATTGATTTCGGCGCGCAGATGGTTGAAGGTTCTCGATTGGCCAAGCAACTCGGCTTGATGAAATCGATGAAGTCTGCCATCGCGGGGTACTTGAGCGATTCGAACATGTTGACAGCCAAGTCGATGACGATTGTCGGCGCGGAAGACGTCAAGCAGATGGAAGCGAGCATGGATCAGGCTTTGACGACGGTAGAGAAGCAGATTGACGATCAGATCAGCAATCCTGTTGCCGCCGAGAAGGTCAAAGAGTATGTGGGTCGTTTGGTCCGGATCTTGGCAGATTCCTCGAAGGAAGGTTCGGTTGAGACCGCGTTGAGTGTCACAACAGATCCGTCGTTGAACATCGTTGCAGCTTTTACTTTGGCTGACGGTAGCAAGGTAGAAGCGTTGGCTCAAGATTTGGCGAATGAGGCATCGAGTGCTGGTGCTCCGGTCACTGTAAAATTGATGTCGGGCAAGCACCAAGGTGCGAATTTGCACAACGTAGCTGTTCCGTTGCCGGACGATGCGGACGATAAGATTCGCAAGATTGTTGGCGACAATGTGAACATCGCGATTGCGACGGCACCGAAAGCGGTTTACTTGTCTGTTGGCAAGACAGCCGAGGCATCGTTGAAGACTGCGTTGGATGCGTCTGTCAGCAACAAGAATGTAGCGGGCGTTCCAGTTCGCGGTCGATTGAGTCTGACACAGTTGTTGAATTTCATTCAGAGTGTCGAGTCGAATCCAGTGATCGATGGGATGTTATCCTCGATCAACAGTGATGAAGATGCGATTATGATTGATAGTCAAGTGGTTGATCGTGGCGGGATGAACCGCATCACCATCGAAGAAGGTGTGCTCAAAGCGATTTCCGGCGGCGTGCGAGCCGGGATGCCTGGACCAGGCGGATTCTAGTTCGTCGCTTGGTTTTGCTTAATCTGAAAGTTTAGGAACCGGTGGCAACAACCACCGGTTCTTTGCTTAGACTGTGATTAACGGCGGGTTAGGTTGGATGTTGACTGATTGAGGCTACTGTGAAATTGATCATTGCGATTGTCCAGCCTAATAGGCTTGAGCAGATCAAAGAAGCGTTGAGTGACGTGGATGTCTTTCGATTGACGGTCGTGGATTGTTTGGGATATGCGAGGCAACGAGGTCAGGATGGAAATCAGCGTGAGTTGGATGGGTCAATGCAATTGCTTCGGAAGTTGCAGTTGCAGATTGCGGTAAACGAGGAGTTTGTTGAACCGACGATACAAGCGATTTTGTTGGGTGCTAAGTCCGAAGAGGGGGGCAAGATTGGGGATGGCAAGATCTTCGTCGTGCCGATGGATCAGTGCATTCGGATCCGTACGGGTGAACGTGGCCCGGAGGCCATTTAGGAACAGGTAAGCGACATGCAAACTGAGGAGGGTGGATTGATCGTGGAGAGTCCGTTGATTGCTTTGACGGACGTGGCGAAGGTTTACCAATTAGAAGAAGTTGAGGTGCGGGCGCTCGACGGTGTGGACATGGTAATGCAGAGGGGGGAATATTCTGCGTTGATCGGTCCGAGTGGTTCAGGTAAGTCGACGTTGATGAATACGCTGGGGTGTTTGGATCGTCCTACGCGAGGCAGTTATTTGTTGGACGGCGTAGAAGTGGTGAATATGTCTGCGGATCAAAGGGCGAGGATCCGAAACAAGCAGATTGGGTTTGTATTTCAGAACTTCAATTTGTTGGCTCGCACGAGTGCCTTAGAAAACGTTGAGTTGCCGATGCTCTATGGTCAGCGGATGACTAACCGGGAGCGTCGCGATCGCGCGAAAGAGCTTTTGAATCTAGTGGGGCTTGGTGGGCGTTTGGACCACCATCCGGGTCAGTTGTCGGGTGGTCAGCAGCAACGCGTTGCGATTGCGCGTGCCTTAGCGACGGACCCATCGATTTTGATGGGAGATGAACCGACGGGGAATCTAGATTCGAGAACGAGTCGAGAGGTCATCGAGTTGTTCAAGCAATTGAATGAGACCAAGCGACTTACTGTGATTTTGGTAACGCACGATTTAGCGGTTGCGAGAAATGCGAAGCGTAACATTGTGTTACGGGATGGCAAAATCATCGCAGACACGTTGGATCACGAGGAGGCTGCCACGGCGTTAAAGGCGTCCTCCGAGTTGTAAGAAAGCAATCGCGTGTGAGTTTATTGCAACAGTGCGATAAGATATCCGATGATCATGCCGATCAGAAGTGCGATGGGAAGGCATAAGGCGATGGTTGTCGCGATGAGCATGGGCTTCGACATGCCCGCTTGCAGGGTTGGGGATTGAGAACCAAAGTCGATTTGTGGAGGTGGGGGAGCGTGCACTGCGGGTGGCACACGCGATAAGCTATTGGTCCCCGAAGGTATGGATGTTTCTTGGATTGACTCGTCGGTTACAAAGGGTGAGTTGGATCGCAAGGAGGTGGAGCGGTGGATCGTAGCCTCGTTTGTGGATGAAAGTTCGAGGACGGGTGGTGGAGGAGCGAGCCAAGGTCCTCGCGTAAGAGTGGTTTGAGCGATAGGTGCATCTGGAGTAACCCATGCTTCGAGCCTCGCGGCGACTTCTGCCATCGTTTGGATTCTTTTTCGAGAATCCTTTTCCATCATTTCGGCGATGATATCGACGAATTCTTCACTGAGGTCAGCGTTAAAGTTTCGCGGGTGCAGGGGCGTTGCTTCGAGGTGCCGTCGGATTTTCGAAGCGGTATCACCACCAGGGAAAGGGGCTTTGCCAGTCACTGCGTAATAGAGGGTACAACCTAATGAGTACACATCGCTCGCTGGGGAGACTTGAAGGGGAGTGGTGTATTGTTCGGGTGAGATGAAATCTGGGGTGCCGACAATTTTTCCAGCGCGTGGATCATCGATTAGGTCGGCGGCAAAGCCTGCGAGTCCAACGTCGGAGACTTTTGCGATTGATTCGGGAGTGACAAGGATGTTGCCGGGTTTGACATCGCGGTGGATGATGCCTTCGTCGTGTGCGTAGGCGAGTCCAAGTGCAGCTTGCATAATGATGCCTGCTGCTTCTTCTTGGGAGAGTGGTCCTCTGGATTTGACGAGTCTGCGCAAGTCCATGCCTGGAACATATTCG
>JBIJCS010000240.1:0-7184 GCA_044344575.1 Pirellula sp.
ATTGCATGCAGGATGCTCCGCCGGCCGGTCACGAACTATCCAGTAATAACCGACGGCAATACAAATGCCGACGATTCCATAACACCACAACGCCGACCGCCAGCCATAGCTCAATATCAAGGCAATAGTAAGCAGAGGCGCCAGCGTTGCCCCTAACCTCCCTCCAAACGAGATCAATGCACTCGCTCTCCCTCGATTTGCAACCGGGAACCAACGACGTACGACCGCACTGCTCGTCGGATATGCACCCGCTTGCGCAAATCCAAAAAACAACCTCGCAAACATCAATCCCACGAGGCTCGAAGCCCATCCCGTTAGGAACGTCAGTAACGACCAAGCAAGTATGTAGAGGGCAAGCATCCTCCGAGCGCCAAGCCGGTCACTCAACCAACCCGCTGGCACCTGAAATAACGCATAACTAAAAAAGAATGCACCTAAAATATCCCCAAGCTGACTCTTCGAGATTCGCTTCGACGCTTCTCCCTCAGCCTGCTGGATTTGGACAGCAATTCCTTCCGCCTCCGACTTGGTCAAATGATCCGCAACCGTATAGGGCAACTTCACCTTGCTTAAATCTACTGCCCCTTCCACATGCTTTGAGATCCAGTCCACCACCCCTGGCTTATCTATCCCTCCTCTGAGCTCCACCGAAAAGCGCGTCGATGGAGATTCGACAAACGAAGGATCCGTCAAAAAAGATTCTGTCTTGACGATTTCACCCAAGGAGACGCGCGTCAAGTACAATCCAAACGCCATTAAAACGCTTATCCAAACGATACGAAGCCGCACATTGGATGGACGCAAACTAGTTTCAAATTCGGTTGGCTCAAGTTTCATGGCACTCTAAGATATCAGATTCTGTATCCCAATGGGCTCGTTTTCCCATCTCAACATCCCCCTAAAAAACCGAACAAGGTCACAACCATGCCAAGCTTCCGTATCGCCGTCTTTACTGTCCCTCTTGCGTTGCTACTCGCCTACTCCCTCCCTTCAATCGCCCAATCCCAAGACCCTCAAGCCGTTGACATTTTCGACGGCAAGTCATTTAACGGCTGGGAAGGTGATATCGACTCTGTGTGGCGTATCGAAGACGGTGCATTGACCGCTGGCTCCCTGAAGGAACGTCAGAAAGATAACAACTTTCTAGCCACCAAAGAATCCTACAGTAACTTCGAACTGGAACTGGAATGGAAACTCCAAGGTACCGAAGGATTTATCAATGGCGGTGTTCAGTTTCGAACGAAACGTATCCCAAACCACCACGAAGTTTCAGGGTACCAAGCTGATCTCGGCGCTGGCTTCGATGGTGCTCTTTACGACGAAAGCCGCCGCAACAAAATCTTGCAAAAACCAGATGACGAAACCTTGAAGAAAGCCCTAAGACCATTGGGAGAATGGAACCATTACCGAATCCGCGCAAAAGGCAATCGCATCGAACTTTGGCTCAATGGGTTCAAAACTGTTGATTACACCGAAGAGGATCCGAATATCCCCCAAGATGGTATCATCGCCATTCAAATTCACGGCGGTGCAACATCGGTTGTGCAATACCGAGCTTTGAAACTGATCTCCCTCGAAAAGTAAAAGTCACCCGCCAATCAAAACTCCCTGAATTTCCAATCCAGATACAAATCATGTCTACCTTCCCTCGCACTGCGATCCTCAGAATTTCAAACCAACCCAAGCTTGTTCTATCGCTTGGACTTCTCTTTCTTTTGTTTGCCGAAACCGCTGCATTCGGACAACTTGCAACGGGTTGGAAACAACATGATATGAAGCGTTCTCTCCCCGCGATCGTGGCACCAAGCCCAAACGATAAACCAGGGGCTCCTCCAGCAGATGCAATGGTTCTATTCGATGGCTCAAGCCTCGACGCTTGGACAGGCCCGGAAGGGAAACCAATCCAGTGGGTCATCAAAGACGGTGCCATGGAACCACTCAGTGGCGGTGGATACGCCTACAGCACCCAATCCTTCGGAGATATTCAACTGCACATCGAATGGGCAGCTCCAGCCGCTGTCCAGGGAAAGAGCCAAGGGCGTGGTAACAGCGGCGTGTTTTTGCAAAGCCAATTCGAAGTCCAAATATTGGATTCCTTTGACAACCCAACCTATGCAGACGGTCAAGCCGGTTCGATCTACGGGCAATACCCTCCCTTGGTCAACGTTAGCCGAAAACCAGGTCAATGGCAGTCCTTCGATATTCTTTTCCGCGCCCCGAGTTTCAAAGCCGATGGCAACCTCGATGAACCAGCTCGCATGACAGTCTTGCACAACGGAGTCCTCGTACAAGACAACGTACGGCCACTAGGCCCAACCTCTTGGATGCAACATCACCCCTACACCGATCGAGGCAAAAAATTACCAATCGGCTTGCAAGACCACGGTAATCCAGTTCGCTTCCGCAATATATGGGTCAGAGAACTTCCACCGCAAACCATCGAACAACCCAAAGAACCATACGACCCAATTCAAACCGAACTTACAGAATCCCAAATCGCTGCTCTCCTCGGTCGCTACGACCGGAAAGGAGGTGGTCATTACGAAGTGCTCCGCAAGGATGGCAAACTCTATTTCACCCAAGGTGGTCCGCTGATGGAAATGATTCCACATAGCACCTCCGAATTCGGCCTACGCTTCACTGCAGGCTTAATCACCTTTGAAATCAACAGCCAAGGCAAATCCGAATCACTCCGTTTTGAAATGGGAGGCAGTACCTCCAATGCAACCCGCCCCCTTCCCTAATATTCAATCCGTCTGATCGAGCATCGACATGCGACATCGAAGTAGGATCGCTCCCTCGATCCGCGTGCCCCGTATCTCACCCATTTCCTTCCATGCAACCCCTTTACTTTTTCATACTCCTCATCGTCTTCGCCCTCTGGTGGGGTGGCCTGACCTTCTACGCACTCTTCGTCATTCCTGTCGGCACCGAAGCAATCGGTAGCGTTGCACAAGGCTTTATCACCCAAAAAGTAACCCTCTGGCACAATCGCATCAGCCTCGCCATCCTTGCCTTGCTTGCAGTCGACGCCTATCGCAACTCCTCCAGATGGCGCTGGGCTTTTACGCTTTGGCTAACAATCTGCACGCTTCTATTAATGAGCCTCCACGCTCAACTCTCTCAACAGTTGGACTTCCAAACCAAAAGCACTCCCGAATCCTTTTACAACCTGCACGCAATCTACCTTTGGCTAACCACTGCACAGTGGCTTTCCGGGCTTCCAATCGCTTGGACCCTCTTCCGTTACTCGGTCAGCAAAAGCAGCAACACGCGCACCAACAAACATCAAAACAATCAATGAGACCAAGCTATCAAACACCCAAAAGATGCCTGTTCCCTTCGCTCGATCCAAACCTCTCTACATCGATGTCATGGCGATGAAGCAACTCAAGATACAGATTGCACAAAGGAGTCGAGCGATCGAGTTCCCGATACCCTTGATGCCGATATCCTCCCCCTGCAATGAGAATCGGCAAGTCATCGCAAGTGTGGTTGGACGAATCCCCAAAATTGCTCCCCATAACCACGGTGGTGTGATCCAATAAACTCCCCCCTTCCTCCTGGATCTGATCCAATTCCCAAAGAAAAGTATCGAATTGCTTGAGAATGTCTCGCTCCACGCAACTCAAACTCGACAACACCTCAGGGTTCCCACCGTGATGCGATAAGGTATGCCACCCCCCAGTCGCCCCAGGTACCTTGATCGCTCCATAGATCCAATCCAACGAGATGGATATCACTCGTGTTGAATCGGTACGAAATGCTAATTTGGCTAACTCGAACAAATTATGCACCTTCGCTGAAAACTCAAATTCACGATCCTCTCGAAGAGAATTCTCAACCTTCGGCTTGCTCGTACTTAACCAGTATCTTTCACGCTCAAGCCTTCCCTCTAATTCTTCAAGCACTGTCGTGTAGGTCTCCAACGACTCGGTCGATCGCTCTCCCTGTTGCAGTGACACAATATCCCGCCGTAACGCCTCAACCACCAACATGTCCTTCGCAATCAACGCCTTCTTGGCTTGTAAATCCTCCGCACCAAAAAGCATCTCAAAGATCGCCCCTTCATCATGCATCGGAGGAATCGCTACCCCTCGATCATTCCAGCTACATCCCCACCCGCGGTTGTAAATGCTAAAACTCAGAAACGGAAATCGTGTTTCCCCACCCATCGACTTCACGAACAACTGATCCAAAGAAATCCCATTCACAAAATTTGAAGCCTCCGGATTGGGCTTGCCAGTCAAAAACGATTTTTCGGAATCATGATTGCTCGTCTCCATCCCCGGGTGGTAAAGATTACGAAACACTGTCATCTTCTCTAAAGATCGCATCGCTCCCAAATACTGCGACTTGGCTAAGTCATCGGCACCCGTTGGAAAAAAATAAGGGGCATGAAAACCGAGCGAATTGCAAAGAAACAATATTCGACGTGGTGCCGATTTCCCTACCGCCAACGATCCCTCCCCACCAAACAATCCTGCCCTCCGACAGGAAAGGGACTGATTCGCTAGCGGCAAAGCCAGGCCAAATTGCAAAAGCCTCCGTCGGAGTATCTCGCCTTGATGTTCCCCACTCATGGATTCGTCCCCTGGATCGGATGAAGGATGGAATACGCAAGAACACTACGCAACAAATCTCTCAAGAGACACTTCTGCGGGTCATCGGGAATCATTGCAAAAAGATCGAGTCGCTGTTTCAAAGTTGGCTCATAACCGTTGGTGTATTCGAAAAATTTCTTCGCGAAATTGTAAGCGATCTTCTTGTGGCTGCGCAAAAGTGCCGCCTTAAATCCATGGATATCCTGAAACGCTACGTCTCCAATTTCACCCGAAGCGTCGACCCCACTCGCTGTTCGAAAATAACCCTCCAGCCGGTAAGAAAACGTACCTTGATGCGGTAACTCCTCCCGATAATTCTCGCGCCATCTACCCGTCGCATCAAAATGCTCCAGGGCGAACCCATAGGGATCGATACTCTTATGGCACGCGTAACACGCGGCGTTATTCTTGTGCTCAGCTATCTGCTCCTTGAGCGTCGCTCCCATCTTCACCCCAGGTTCGATCGCTTTCACATTCGCAGGGGGCGGCGATAAGGTGTTTCCCGCGATGTTCTTCGAGACCCAAGCACCTCGCAAAATCGGTGACGTCTGAAAACCATCTGAAGTCACTTTTAAGATACTACCCATCGTCAGCAATCCGCCGCGTGGACTTCCAGCAGGCAATGCAACGATACGCAACTCCTGACCAATGACACCTTCCACACCATAGTGCTCCGCAAGCCGCTGGTTCAACACCGCAAAATCAGAATCGATCAAGCTCGTTACAGGTAAGTTCTCGATCAATGCATGACGCAAGTACTCTTCGGTCTCCAGCGGCAAGTAGTAATTGAGCAAATCGTTGTACTCAGGATACAATTTGAGCGAAGGCGAAATCTTGTTAAAGCCACGCAGGTTAAGCCACTGATCGCAAAAAGAATGCACCATCCGCTTTCCCCGCGGATCCTTGAGCATCCTGTCGATTTGTGCATCAAGCAACTCTTTCTCCAATGAAGTACCCGCCCCAGGAAATGTCCCACCCTCCCCGAGCTCCAAAAGCTCATCATCTGGCACCGAAAGCCATAAAACACGCGCAAGATCCGAAACCACACGATACGATGCGCTTCTTGGTACCCCCGATACTAACAAAAATCGATGGGAACAAAGTACCGACTTGAATCCGGCGCAGACTCCCGCTAGGAAATCCCCCTGCTCCTTCCATGTCTTCAATGCGACTCGGTAATACGGTTCAATATCTTGCTCACGAAGCTCAGCGCAAAATGCCCTGTGCGCAAACCTTCGTATCACCCTCTTCATCTTCTCATCATCAGCATTCCTAACCCCAATCCGCAACGGTTGAGCTGTAACTCCCCCATCAGAATCGTTACCGAGAATAACGTCGAGTCCGCCAATCGAGGCCAAAGACTTGCCATCCAACGAAACGGCATCATCCACCCGCAACTGCAAAAATCGCTTGTCTGTGTTGTGTCGAAAACGGATCTCTTGCTCGGCTGCATGCATCACTTCTAAACGACCCACAGCAATCGGATCGCTCCACGCCCTTCCATCATCCGATTCGAACACGCTGTACGACTTGAGTTGCCCATTGCCATTGCCACCCGTCCAAGTCGAATACGTAAGCCCTGCTAGTCGTTCCTTGCGAGGATTCTCAATCACCACGAAATGCGGAGGTGTCGCTACATCTGGAGTAAATCGTGTGTGCCAAAACGTCTTGCTAGAGCGGTCCAGCATCTTCTCCTTTTCCATCCCCACCTGAAAACTACTCACACGCACACTGCCGCCGATGCGTTCCAATACCGTCGGCCCTATTTCCAGACGCCTCGCGACCCGGTCAGGAATATCAAAGTCAACTCCCTCAAGGTTCCTTCGATAAGCTTCTGGAGGCCACTGAGGCTCAAGCGGCCCCCGCGCTTGAAGCTTCTCGATGTAAGCCCCCGCGACGCCGTTTTGCTGCCGCCATGTGTAGGGTGAATAACAGTGAACCGAGACGTTCTCCCCCGGGTACAAGAACCCGCGAACTGTCATCGACTGCACATCGCTATTCCCAACCGAGAGAACCCCCAACATTCGCTGCGGTTGCGGTCGATCATCCGCATAGTAGTACTTCCCCGCATAAACCAAAATACTCACATCCCCCGGAAAGGCACCCACCTTCGAAACATCAAAGGTCAAGTCGTACCAACCTGCCTCACTAGGTTCAAAATGATCGTAAAAGTAAGAATAACTGTTGCCATTGTTCGCCCGCGTCCATGAGAACAATAACCCCTTTAAATAATCGCGAACGTAAATATTGTAGGTCTCATGGGAATCTTTTACCGCGTTCGTCGTCCATATCCACTCCTGGGAATAGCCCTGTTTTGGGAAAGCAAACTCAAGCATCGTCTCTACTACCCGAAAGGTTGCAGACAACTGCTCATTGGAAAGCCTGATTCGTCGATCTGATTCGAAAGTATACGTGCCGCGGTCCTCCGGAATCTCGTTCGCAAAATCGAGTTCTAAACCAAGCAGATCATTGATACTGTGAGTCAACTCATGACGGCTAAGCCGCCGGTAATCAGGAATCTCTCGGTGACTTGTCGATTCCGCTAACCACGCTAGCAGTTGCTTCCGCTCCTCCGTTGTT
>JBIJCS010000320.1:0-5936 GCA_044344575.1 Pirellula sp.
GATGGCGTTGCCGCTTGGCAGATGGCTTCCAGGAAGTCCGAGATCCATCATCAGCATATTTCCTTTGGGAGCGTCGAGTTTTACCGTGGAGCCGTCTTGGTTGCGTTGGAGAAGTTGACCGTAGTCTCGGACGGAAACGACCGGTAGTCCCGCGATCGAACGAGGAGGTGAATTGCGAAGCTTCTCCATCAAGCGTTGCATATTCGCCATCCCTTCGCTTCCTTCCATTTGCACATTGATGAGGTCTTCGAGGTAAACACCGTGCTTGAGCATCAGCGCATCGAGATGTTGGTGAAGGGTGATACCTTTGGCTTTTAAGTCAGCGGCGAGTTGAGCCATGAGGAGGCAGGCCACAGCACCATCTTTATCTCTTGCATACGTTCCGATGAGGTAACCGTGAGATTCTTCGGTACCGAACAAGAATCCCTCTGGGCCGCAAGCATCGATGAGACCGGCGATCCATTTGAAGCCGACATGGATATTTCCTTCGCATCGCATTCCATAGGATTCGGCGACTTTGCGAGTCATTTCGGTGGTAACCAAGGTTTTGATCACGTAGCCGTCTTTGGGCAAGTCACCTGCGGCTCGGCGTTTTGATAGGACATAATCGGTCAGCAGGACGCCGAGTTGGTTTCCATTGATAGTAGCCCAAGGGCTGTTCGGAGCGAGAGATACCGGGCAGGAGCAGCCCATTCGATCGCAATCGGGATCCGTAGCGAGGACCAAATCTCCGCCAACAGATTTTGCGTATTCGACAGCGGCGTCAAAGACGGCAGGGTTTTCCGGGTTGCTGACATGGCCGGGTACGTTAGGGAAATCTCCATCGGGGGTGGAATGGGGAGCATAGGGAAGGACGCGCTCAAAACCGGCTGCCTGAAGCAGATCTGGGACGACAAATCCTCCGACTCCGTGCAGAGGGGAGTAGATGATGGTGGCGTCTCGGGATCCTTGCCAAGAGAATTTCAGCGCAGCGGCCTTGAATTCTTGGTCGATTTGTTCGGTAACGAAAGTTACTTTTCCTTCGGCAACGGCTTGGGCAAAAGGAATTTTTAGAATCTTTTCGGTTTGCATGACACGATCGATGATTTTGCCATCGTGTGGCGGGAGAACTTGGCCTCCGGTGGACCAGTAGACTTTTACCGCGTTGTCACTGGGAGGATTGTGCGAGGCGGTGACCATGATCCCGCAGGTAGCACCGAAGCGACGTACAGCGAAGGAGAGTTGAGGGGTGGCGCGGAAATCGTCGAGGAAATAGACGTGAAAACCGTTCGCGACCATGATCGAGGCGCACAGCTCTGCGAAATGTCGGGAGCGATGGCGTGTATCGTAAGCGATAGCGCAAGAGAGTTTTCCCATGTCGGGCTGAGAGAGGATATGGTCCGCGAGACCTTGAGCACTCTCACCGATCGTGCGATCGTTGATTGCATTCGAGCCGATGGGGTACATTCGGCCTCGCCGTCCGCCGGTACCGAATGGAATGATGGTCCAATAGGCATCGTCGAGTTTTTTCCATTGACCTTCGTGGATGTGTCGCAGCAGCTCGGGGAGGTACTCTTGGTAGCGGGGTTGGGTGAGCCAATCGGAAATATTTTTTGCTGCACCGGCCGTAATTTTTTGTGCCGCGAGTCCTTGCTGGACTGTTTCGAGAGCCGATTGGATGGTCGAGTCCATGGTCAATTCCTAGTAGTGTCGCTAATGACTTGAAATACAAAAGGAGGGAATTTCCGGAGAAATGTCGCTGAATCGTCAGGGGAGGTCAATGACGGCAGAGTCAACCTAACCGGAAAATTCGAGGGGATTGGAGGGGTAGAGTTCGGGTTCTAACGGGTGAAATTTTAGGACTTTGCCGGGCGGGAAGTTAATTGTGCTCAATGTCGGAACTTTCCGCCGACGTAGTGAATCATAAGTCTCGGTCTGTTTTGTTGACAGCCCAGACCCTCCAACTACGATGGAACCCGCCTGTCGACGGCTTTGAAAACGGAGTTTCCTTGGCAACACCAAGGGGGTTCGGGCTTCGAGGGCACACAGTTATTCCTTATCGTTCCTCAACCGGGGATCCCATGGTGAAGTCGAATCAGCCAACTCGTCGTTCAAAAAGTGCTTTGGAAAAGCGAGCCCCAAGGAAGTTAACCAAGCGCGGTCGACTCTTTGAGACCCTGGAGCGTCGTGAGTTGATGGCGAGTGACTTCTCGCCTCAGGTCTCGGCGGCTCTCTCGAAGATGCGGTTCCAGGATGTGGAAGCGTATGAGCGAGCAGGGGTAACTCTGACCAACTTATTCCGAGGCACGGGTGGAACCGGGGGTACAGCCGGGGGTGAGTCGAACAACCCGATTAACCTCTCTGAGGTTGAGCCCAACAACATTTTCACTCGCGCTCAGCTTTTACCTCTGAGTTCGTCGCAACCGGTGAACTTGTCAGGGACCTTTGCGAACGTTTCGGACGTTGACTATGTTGCTTTCGATTTAAAGAAAGGTGACATCCTTGATACCCGTTTGGTCGCGGTGACGGGAAGTCGTCCTACGGTTGGATTGTATGATGCAGCGGGCAACGAATTGCTGTTCACAGAAGGCTTGTTTTTAGGAGGTCGCGCGTATCCTGCTACTTCTCCTATGTACAAGGATGGCAACGTCACGTTGCCGTACATCATCGACACCGATGGTCGCTACTACATGCGGATCTCAGATGGCATTGGTGGATACTCGATGAACCTGCGCGTGCATCGATCGACCTTTGAACAGGAGCCGATCGGTACCCAGCAAATTATTTATTTGGACTTCGACGGCAGTTTTCTGCGTCGCGAGACGTTCCCTGGAGTGTTTACGCTTCCGACTGGTACGGTGCGGGTTCCTTCTTTGGCGCGTGCGATGCCGTTGATCGGGTTGACCGAGGCGGATGCTCCTGCGGTGATCCGTAACATCATGACGCGAGTAACGAACAAACTCTCGCCATGGCTTGCGCAAGATTCGAACAATGGTTATTTCCCGAGTACGGGACGGCCCGGTGATTTTGGTGTGCGGTTGGTTAGCAGTCTCGATAGTCCTGATCTTTTTGGTAATCCGAATGTCTCCCGTATATCGGTCGGTGGTACGGATGCAGAACTTGGGATTGCCCTAACGGGTTTGTTTGGGGTTGCTGAATCGGTTGACATCGGGAACTTCAACCGTGAAGAGTCAGCTTTGGTGATTGCCGAGTTGCACGCGACATTTGCTGCAGATCGTCAAGCGATTCCTATTTCCGGGTCGGTAACGGTTGCTGACGTATTCTCTGAAATCATTGCGGATACGATCGCTCACGAGGCGGGTCACTTTTTGGGAAGTGTGCACCAAGATCCTTTCAACGAGACGTTGACGATGATGGATCAGTTCCCGCCCGCGGAATTAATCGGTGTGGGTCCGGATGGAATTTTTGGAACGCGTGATGACGCCTCGTTCCGGTTCTTGGATGATGATTGGTCGCCACTGAACACCGCATATGGTGGGGGCTTGAACAACAGCCCTGACGTTGTTGCATTTGGTATGTCGACCGGGACAGTCGGCGGATCAATTACCGGTGTGGTTTATAACGACATGAACCGCAACTCGCGCCAGGAAACGGGTGAAGTTGGTTTGGCTGGATGGCAAGTTTTCGCAGATTCCAACAACAATGGTTCGTTGGATTTGAGCGAAGCGAACACAGTGACCGATAGCCTTGGCCGCTATTCTTTGCGAACTGCAACAGGCGTTCAAACCGTTCGGGTGATTCGTCCAGCGGGATGGCAAGCGTCCAATGCAGCGGAAGAGTCCAAGAGCGTGACCGTTGCACTTAGTGGAACGGCGACTGCAAACTTTGGGTCGTTCTCTCCCTCGGGTGGCTCGACGGGCTTCAAGTGGCTTGATATCAACGGTGACGGTATTCGAGATGCTGGCGAGCCAGGGCTCGCAGGTGTTTACATTTATCTCGACCTTGACTTGGATGGACGCCCCGATGTTGGTGAACCTGCTGCCATCAGCAAGGCTGATGGATCGTACGTCTTGACCCCTCCGGGGCCTGGGACCTATGTGATTCGTGAAGTGGTCGAGCCTGGTTATGTGCAGACATTCCCATCCTCTGGATCTCATACCACCTTCTACAATGGCACAACGCCGCTGGGCGGATTCGACTTCGGCAACCGCGAGTCTTCCGACTGGGGTGACGCACCTGCTCCCTATCCAACGTTGCGTGCGAACAACGGTGCTTCCCACGGTGGTCTTGCCGGTTTCCACCTCGGGGTAGCGTGGGATGCCGATTCCGACGGACGTCCAACGTCCACCGCGAATGGTGACGACGTTAACGGCCCGCTAAACGCGACGGGTGGAGTGATCAACGACGAAGACGGGGTCACAGTTCTTACGCCTTTGATTCGGGGTGATAATCAAAATGCGATTCGAATCAATGTAACGAATACGGCTGGTTCAGGAGCGTTTGTGCAAGGCTGGATCGACTTCAACGGCAACGGCGTGTGGGGTGATGCGGGTGAGCAAATCGTCACGAATCTTGCTGCAGTCGCTGGTGAGAACATTGTGAACTTCACGATTCCATCCAACGCGGTCAGCAATGCCTTTGCTCGGTTCCGATTGTCTCAAACGCGTGACCTTGGTCCAACCGGTCGAGCAAATGCAGGAGAAGTCGAAGACTACGTATTCACGATCACGAATGGTCCTCGCAAGAATCTTCAAGATGACGTTTACACCGTGGCAAGAAACAGCACGGCGAACGTATTCGACGTTCTCGCTAATGACTTCTTGCCTCCTGGAGATCCAGTCTCGGCAGTGTTGCCTGGAACGACAACACAAGGTGGAACAGTTTCTGTAGGTGCCAATAACACCTTGCGATACACACCACCTCGCGGGTTCTTTGGGCAAGACACGTTCATTTACACCGTGGTCTACGCATCTGGCAAGCGAGAGACAGCGAACGTCACGATCAATGTTACGTTGCAATTTACCGATCCTGTAGCAATCGATGATTCGTTCGATTTGCCAACCAACTCAGTCTCATATCCGTTGAACGTTCTCTTGAACGACATCGAAGGTGCTGGTGGATCGTTGGTGGTTACAAGCTTCACCAACCCGGATAAGGGTGGATCGTTGTCGATCGGCTCTGGCGGTTTGAGCTTGCGATACACGCCTCGACGCGATTTCGGAGGGACGGAATCGTTCACCTACACGGTGACCGACGGCACTGGTAAGACTTCCACGGCGCGAGTGACAGCGCACACATTGGAAGGTGATCGCCTGGATGACAACGTGGAATTCAGCTTCGCCTTCCGCGACATGAGCGGCAATCCGATTACGAGTGTGACACAAGGCGACCAGTTCCAAGTCTACGTCTACAACTATGACTTGCGCCCAGAGCGTGGTGCGCTGCAGACCCCGCCAACTTCGGTTCAGAATCCTGGTGTGTACGCAGCCTACCTCGACTTGCTCTACAGTGCCAACTTGGTATTGCCATCGAGTCCAGGCCCTAACACGACGCTTGATTTCGCGAACACACCAGTGGCACCCTACGTCAGTGGAGTGTCCGGAACAGCTTCGGTTCCTGGGGTGATTCGTTCGCTGGGAGCTTTCACGGGTGCACAAAAGCCTCCGTTTGATTTTGCAAATCCGACGCCGATGACCGTTCTGACGTTCACAGCACGCTCGGCGGGTATTGCAGAGTTTGTTGGTGATCCGGCGAATGACTCGCCAAACACTGACGTGGTATTGTACAACCCACCTAATGCACCAGTCCCAACCGAACAAGTTCGCTACTTGCGATCCTCGATCGAAGTCGTTCCGCGAGGCACTGAGTTACCTTTCGCTGTAGATGATAGCACTGCGGAACTGTTGCTCAACAGCACGTCGTTCATCGACGTTTTAGCGAACGACATCATTGGTACATCGGGGCCACTGCGAATCACATCCGTGACGCAACCAGCG
>JBIJCS010000243.1:0-7171 GCA_044344575.1 Pirellula sp.
TTGGGGATACGACCGACATTTAGATAAATGCGCCGGGCGCAATCCAGCTTACCATTGGAAAAATCCCGGTTACGAACAATCTGACCAACACCCTGTGGTCAATGTTTCGTGGGAGGATTGCCAAGCGTACTGTCGCTGGCTGTCCATTCTCGAAAAAAGGCTGGTTCGACTTCCTACCGAAGCAGAATGGGAGTACGCAAACCGCGCAGGTTCAACCGCTTTGTACGCAACGGGAGATTCGCCTCACGACATCCTCGATGCGGCCCGTACCCTGCGCCCCAAACCATCCAATGTGCGGCTGGCAATTCAAAATCTCCAAATCAAATCCATCGGCGATTCCCCCTTCCCTCTACCCGTTGGGTCGTATCCGCCCAACGCCTTCGGATTACACGACATGCACGGCAATGTCTGGGAATGGACCGGCGATTGGTACAGCGAATCCTATTATGCCACGAGCCCACGACGCGACCCTCAAGGCCCACCACAGGGCGAGGTGAAGGTGCGCCGAGGTGGTGCATGGAACTCATTCCCGCTTTGGGCCCGCTCGAGCTTCCGCAATTGGAACACACCCGATAGTCGGTGCATGAACCTAGGCTTTCGACTCGTCGCGGAAATGAGCTCGTTCGAAATCCAAAACGAACAACGCCAAGAGCCGTTAAGTTTGCTTTTCGTCGGTGACATCATGCTGGATCAAGGCCCCGGAAACGCCGTCGCTAATGGTCAAGATCCTTTTCGGTTCTGCGCTGACATGCTCCTCGATGCAGATTTAACCATTGGGAATCTCGAATGCGTCCTGGGTAGAGGTGGCTCACAGCGAAACAAGCCCTATGTATTTCGCGGTGCAAGCGGATCGGAGACCTACCTCGCAAAGTACTTCCAAGCCCTCAGTCTTGCAAACAACCATACCCTCGACTTCGGTCCTGACGGCCTGACCGAATGCTTGCGAGTCTTGCAGCAAAAGCATATCGCTACGTTTGGAGGTGGACCGGATATTCAGGCAGCCAGAGCCCCAGTGCTCTTTGAAACCAAAGGACGAAAAGTGGCACTGCTTGGATACAACGAATTTCTTCAAGAAGACTACGAAGCGACAGCCACTCGCGCCGGAAATGCTCCCATGCGGTCCGATTGGGTGCTCGAAGATATCACCATCGCTAAAGAAAAGTACCATGCCGATGTTATCATCGTTTTTGTTCACTGGGGTAATGAAATGGAATCCCTGCCACTCGATGCACAACGCAAAGAGGCCAAGCGATGGATCGATCAAGGAGCCAGCGCAGTGATCGGCTCACATCCTCACGTCGTTCAAACCATCGACTCGTATCGCGGTGCTCCGATCGTGTATAGCTTGGGTAATTTCGTATTCGACTATTTTCCAGTAGATCCACCCCAATGGCTTGGATGGGCAATTCGACTCGAAATACCAGCCACTGGCCCTGTACAATGGGAAACACTCGCCGTGGAATTAGACCCACAGGGACTTCCCCACCCCGTCGATCCAAACTAGCACTCCTTCCCTTCAAGCATGCCCCTAACGCCAGTGATCCGACTAACCTTCGATGCAGGAACGTTGCTCCTCGAAGCAGGATCCGCCGCACTAGCCTGCCAAGCCACTGAGCTCAATGCACAGATACTGGCAAGCTGGTTCGGACCAGGAATCTGGGTATGGGATCCGAGAGTATCCAAATGGCGCACCGATGCGTACCACTACACCGATTTACTCCAAGCGATCGCACTTCAGAATCTGCCCATCCTCGACACCATCCGTGCAGCACAATTCCTCGAGGGAAAAGAGACTCACACCGACCGAATCCGTGAATCATCGGCAAACTCCCTGCCAACGTTGCGCCCTGAACAAGTCCAAGCCATCGAACAGTGGGAGAAGACCGGTCGTGGAATCATTGTGATGCCCACTGGCACGGGAAAAACAGAGGTTGCACTTGCGATTTTAGCTCGTCGCATCGCTTCCTATCCACCCCAGAGCGGTGGCGAAATTTCCGCTACTTGCGATGCAAGCTCAAGCTCCTATCGCTCATTGATCGTCGCACCCGTACGTGATTTGATGTACCAATGGCACCGACGAATCCTTCGTGGTCTGAAAATCGATGCCGGTATTTTAGGAGACTCCCACCGTCAAATTCGACCAGTCACCGTAACCACCTACGCAAGCGCTTGTATCCATGCCACTGAACTAGGGAACGCTTTCGACCTCCTCATCTTCGATGAGTGCCACCATCTGACCGGGCCAATCCGAGCCGATGCAGCAAGGTGCTCCGTAGCCCCAAGCCGCCTTGGGTTAACTGCAACTCTGCCCGAGCAGACCGACTCCCTCACACAGTGGATCGGCCCAGTGCAGTATGAATTAAAAATCGAACAGGTGCGTGGGTCGACTCTCGCGGATTATGATGTCGTTCGAATTCCAATCGAGCTGAATCCGCAAGAACGCGCTCGCTACAAAAACCTCTCTCAGCAAATTGCAAAGTATGTCTACGAACGGAGAAAAACCGATCCCGACTTTGCTTGGAAAGACCTCTGCGCTGAAGCCTCCAAAGGAAGCGAAGCCTCACGCATCATGCGATTACGACGCGAAAAGGAAGCGATCGAAGATAGAGCAGAAGAAAAACTTAGGATCCTAGAAGATCTATTTCGACTGCACCTCGGAGAGTCGATGATCATCTTCACGGGATCGAACGCAATGGCTCGCGCCGTCTCACTGCGATTTCTAATCCCTTGTCTGCTTAGCCACTGTGGCAAAAACGAACGACTCGACTATATCGAGGGACTGCGCGATGGTATCTATCCAGCAATCGTCGCAAATCAAGTACTTGATGAAGGTGTGGATCTGCCCGAAGTGAAGGTCGCGATCGTCCTCGGTGGAAAAGGATCGATACGACAAGCCAAACAGCGTCTCGGACGCATCTTACGGAAACGAGGAAATCGCCGCGCTGTACTCTACGAAGTTGTGGCCGCAGAAACGAAAGAAGTCAACCGATCGCGCAAAAGGAGGAACAACGATGCTTACGAAGGAACTCGCCATCGTCAGTTTCGAAAACGGACAGATCCTTCCTGATCGTCTGGTGCGCAACAAACACAAGATCTATGTCGAACTGGCATCGAAAATGTGCGACGTGTACCGACAAGGGATCGGAAAGATGCGAAAGAGTTTACATTACGATATTCATCGCATCCTCGAAGAAGACCCCGAGTGCCCAGTACGCCGTATCGGTGCATTCTGTAAACTCCTCGATGAGTGGTCCGAATTCGACACGGGAAAACCAAAACAAACCGCGCAGTTGCGGCAACGTGTCTTCCGCCAAGCCGCAGCGTTTCACCCACTCGTCCAACAAGTTGAATCCATATTGGACCACTCGGAACAATCTGTAAAAGATCAAATCGCCCTCAACGAAAACTGCACTTGGTTAGACCTTCAAGAAAAACTCTTCTCTGACATCATCGAACACCAAAGACTAGTCCGTTTTCAGATGCCCGAAGAAACGACAGATCTTCTCGCCCGCTATAACGTCGCCCAAACTCAAGCCGTATTGATGGATGCCACCGAGGTAATTGTCGAAGCACGAAGCGACTGGAAGGCAATCCTCCGGTACGCCAAACTTGCTCAACTCCTGCATCGCATCGAACCCTTGGAACAAGGGTACCGGATCACCCTCGATGGACCTGCGTCCATACTTCGCCATACCCATCGCTACGGCGTTCAAATGGCTAAATTCTTTCCTGGACTACTCGCTTGCAAATCCTGGAAACTCACCGCCCGCATCAGCCCAAAACATGTAGCCCTTGCCAATCAAGCACCTTGGGCCAAAAAAAGAACTTGGCGACTGACCCTAGACGATTCCTGCGGCCTGCAATCCCGCGCCGCACCCACTGAACATACCGACTCGCAGCTAGAAGCTGAGCTAATAGATGAATGGCGAGTCATGCTCCTCATCGAATCGGCACCCGAGCAATCCCAATGGCGATTGATCCGCGAAGGAGACTTGCTCGTGCGCGGACAACGGGTCTTTTTCCCAGACTTTACCATCATTACCCCCAAGCAGGAGCGAATCCTGTTCGAAATCGTCGGTTTCTGGACCCCGGAGTACCTTCAACATAAGCAGGAAGTACTTCATACGTTCTCCCACTCTCCTCTTCTCCTTGCCATTCCTCAGTCCCAGAAAAAACAGTGGGAATCCCATTCCTTCTCTCCCAGCCACAAAGTCCTTTATTTCGGCCAGCATCTCTCTCCGGGAGAAATCATCGCAGCCATTGAAGAAATAGGCTCCTAACCCCCCATCCGTCTTGGCTTATGGCATTTTTTGTACCATACTACAACATGGTTCGCTTCCTCACCGGGCTTGTGTAGCCTGCGTTCCCCCCCCGAGTCACCCGCTCTTCGACGCTGTCGAAACCCAACCATGTTATTCCGAAAAGCACGACTGACGCTTCCCGCCATCCTATTCCTCGTCCTGCTGCGACTCGTCATCGGTTGGCACTTTTTTCAAGAAGGTGCTGTCAAGGTTCGCGATGGATTCTCCTCGACAGGTTTCTTGGCAGCGGCAAAAGGGCCATTTGCCAAAAACTTTCATGCGATGATTCCAGATTACGATGGATCTATCCGCATGGACGCGAAACGAATGTCAGATGCTGCGGAAGCTTATGGAGAACAAATCAAACGAGAATTTGGCCTGAGCGAAGATCAGAACAAAGAAGTCGATACGATTCTGGCCGAATTTAAAGCCAAGCGCAAAGAAACGTACGACGAATGGAAACCGCAAATCGAAGAATACAAGAACGGTATTGAACGCCTAGCTAAACTCGACAGCGATCCTTCACGGAAAAAAGTCGCGTCGCTGCGCGGCCAACGCGAAGAAATCGAAAGCAAATGGAGAGCGTTAGGAAAACCTGTCCTCTCCGAAATCGACAATTCCGTCAATGAAATGGTTTCCAAACTCAACGCTGTTGCCACCGACGAACAAGCCAACCCGGATCCGAAAAAGCCCTTGGCAAAAGACCCCAACGGTAATGTCATCCGAAAATCTATTCCCTTCAAATATGATGGAGAAGGCCCAATATCCGTCCGATTGGTCGACAAGATCATTCCGATCTTCGATATGTCGGTTGGCATCTTGCTCCTCGTCGGATTGCTTACCCCCTTGGCAGGAATAGCCGCTGGAGTCTTTTTAGCTTCCGTAGTTGTTAGCCAATTCCCAGGTTTTCCGGGTACCCAACCGACGTATTATCAAGCAATCGAAATGCTAGGCTGTTTCATGGTGGCCTTTGCAGATGCTGGTCGCTACGCCGGTCTGGACTTCATTCCCTGGAGTTTCTGGAACCGTAAAGCAAAAGTTCCAGCCGTATAACCGGACCACACTTATTTTGGCGTCCAGAACGCAAACCACACCAATACCTTCAAAATCACTTCGCAATCCATTTTTCGTGTAACAGAGGTCATAGAATGCGTACTCTCAGTGCAGAAGACAAAACGATCGGACAGGACAACTATCACGAAGCGGTTGGATTTACCCGTCGCGAATTTTTACAAGGTGTTATCGCTGCAGGTGCCGTCAGCGGGGCCGGCTTGGGCGCAATGTATTTCGGCTACGAAAAATTCACGGACCCTGTTCGCGTTGGCGTCATCGGCACTGGGGATGAAGGAAGCGTTTTGATAGGGGGATGCACACCGGATTACGTCCAAGTCACCGCTGTTGCTGACATTCGCCCTTACAGCATCTTCCGAGCTTTCCACGGCGATTGGACGACCCCAACCCGCCCAGGCTTGATCAAACAGTACAAGTATGCGAGCGAAGCCGAAGCACGCAAAAACGTCAAGGTCTACGACGCTTCTAACGGAGGCATCGACGCATTGCTCAACGACGATAGCATCGAAGCAATCATCATCGCACTACCCTTGCACTTGCACGCGCCGATCGCGATTAAAGCGATGCAAAAAGGGAAACACGTCCTCACTGAAAAGCTGATGGCTCACAACGTCGCGCAGTGTAAAGTGATGGCTCGCATGTCCCGCGAACTGAAGAACTCCGCCGGTCAACAACTCTACCTCGCCACAGGGCACCAACGCCACTACAGCGTTCTGTACGATAACGCTGTTCACTTGATGCGTTGGGGGATGCTCGGCCAATTGCACCACATCCGCGCGCAATGGCACCGGGGAAATCTGCCCGGCAACGATTCGTGGCAGCCACCCATGGTCGGTGGAGATCCTGATACGAAAGTCGACAAGATCAAAGCGGACTACGACAAGTACGTGAAGGAACTCGAAAAGGCGAAGAATCCAGCAGAAATCGAGCAACTCAAACGTAAAGTTGCCCAGCAAGAAGCGTGGATGCAAGACGTCGTCGATGCGGCGCGATTCGGCTATTTGGAAAAGTCGATCGGTAACCGAACCGTCTCGGCCATGGAAGAGCTCGTGCGTTGGCGACTCTTCGATCGAACCAGCGCAGGTCTCATGGGTGAACTCGGTAGCCACCAACTCGATGCAGCAACCATCTTCTGCAGTGCCCTGCGTTCTGACGGCAAAAAAGCTCACCCTTTAACCGTTCATGCCGTTGGCGGTCGCCACATCTTCCCAGCGGATCGTGACGCTGATGACCACGTGTATTGCATGTTTGAATTCCCTGGTCCTGAATACAGCGAAAAGTTCGACCTCGGTTACAAACAACCCGGTGGCGTCAAAGGTGTTCAAAGTTACGAACAAGACCCGAACAAGAAGATTGTTGTTACCTACTCCTCGATTAACGGGAATGGCTACGGCGGATATGGTGAAGTCGTGATGGGTACGAAGGGCACACTCGTTCTCGAAAAAGAACAAGAAGTCATGCTTTATGCCAAATCCGACACGAGTGCTGCCGCAGGCGTCAAGGCCGCAGGAAGCGGTTACGCATTGGATACCCAAGCCAGCGGTGGGGCTTCTGCGCCCGTCTCCAAAGCTGCCGCCGCAAGCGGCCCGGTTAGCCGTGGATACACCGAAGAAATTGAACACTGGGCGTATTGCATTCGCAACAATTCCCCAGAAAACAGACCTCGATGTTATCCTGAAGTTGCAATGGCTGATGCCATCATCGCACTGACAACAAATGTCGCCCTGCGACGCTCTGCCAGCGGAGAGTCGGGCTACATTAAGTTCGATGAAGCCTGGTTCGACGTCGACAACGATGCA
>JBIJCS010000244.1:0-7159 GCA_044344575.1 Pirellula sp.
TAGCATCGGTGGAACGAATGCGCAGTGTATAACTGCCTTTTGTTTCGAAGTCAAAACTGCTGTTGGCGCGTAGGGTGTTGCCATCGATGTTGAAGGCAGCATTGTCGGCATCTCCCGTGCCGGCGACCAATGTGTAGGAGAATGAGTCTCCTGCGTCTGGGTCGGTGGTACTCAGGGTACCGATAATCGCGTTGCTACCGGCATTTTCAGGAAGAGTGTTTGCCGATAGAGCGATATCGCTAGGGGCTTCGTGAACATCGGTGATGTTGATGACGAAGGATTTTTCAATGGATAATCCACTAGCATCGGTGGAACGAATGCGCAGTGTATAACTGCTTTTAGTTTCGAAGTCAAAACTGCTGTTGGCCCGTAGGGTGTTCCCATCGATGTTGAAAGCAGCATTGTCGGCGTCTCCCGTGCCGGCGACCAATGTGTAGGAGAATGAATCTCCTGCGTCTGGGTCGATGGTACTCAGGGTCCCAATGAGGGCGTTGCTACCTGCGTTTTCAGGAAGAGTATTTGCCGATAGCGCGATATCGCTAGGGGGCGCTGATGCGGCGCGGATACCGAACGCGCGACCAAAAATGGGCGTACCATTTGGGGTCAACGCGTGTTCCCCATTGGAAGGTTGTGAGTATTGCCAATTCGTTTGCAATTCAAGTTTGGCAGTTACTGGGGTAGTTCCAAGATCCATCAATGCCCAGCCATTGATGTCCGAAGTCGCGATATGGCCACTGTTAAAATCCAATTGCCAACCAAGGATCGTTCCGACATCGAGGGAAAATTGATCGATAACGCGTAGTTGCCATACTCCTGGCGAGAGTTTTCCGTTGAAGGTAGAGAGAGCTTGATCGGGTCGGAATCGGCCTGTGAATGGTGCCGAGGCGGTAGAGATCGATGCTGTTGCGGCATCATCAAAAACGGTGTTGGTAAAATTGTCCCCAGCACCGCCGCGATTATCGGCGAGATTGATGGTAGTGCCATCGGGACCTAGCAAAGCGATTTCAAGATCACCGGTATAGGTGTGGGCGACGTTGATCTTGACATCCAAATCGCCTACTCCCGGACCTGTGGATGGTACAGTGATAGGTGATAGAACCATCGCTAGGTCAGGAATGGGTACAGGTGCTGAGTTTGAAAAGCTGGCTTTACCCGCATTTACAACGAAGTCTTTACGTGGGGTATCGGATCCATTGAAGATGCCGTCGCGGTTCGTATCTTCGTAGACAAACGCATAAAAGCGATTATTTTTTGCGAATCCGAAATCGTTTCCGACAGAGATATCGTCATTTGTAGTGAGGTTGACTAAGTAGGATGAACTCGATGTAGTGCGTGTCCATCCGGGCAGTTCAGCGCGGATACGGTAGGTGCCGTTCGGCACTGCGAAAAAGTAGTTGCCTGTTGCATCGAGGGACGTTTGTTGTTCCCCAGTATCATAGATACTATTGTTGTTCGCATCGATGTAAACAAATCCTGAGTTGGTCACTCCGCGTTCGAAGCTATCCGGGGAAGCGTTATTATTAAAGTCCTCGAAGACTCTTCCAAGTATCCGAGGTCCGAGTGCGGATGCAGATAGGCGCAACGTGAAGGCTGCTTCGTTCGCATCGTTGTTGCTGATGATCAAGTCTTCGGCAAAAGACCCTGTAGAGGTTGGGCTGAAACGCACAACGAAGTTCATTGTGCCCCCCACAGGCAATGTTGCAGCACTGAAATTAACAAGGGAAAAGGGGGCTGGGACGGATATTGAACTAATGACCAGGGGTTGAGTCCCTTGGTTGCGGATTCGGAGTGTCGTGTCTATTGATTGACCGACAGCCAAGTTACCTAATGCAATCGAGGTGCCGGAGAGGAGTTCGCTGGTGGCGTTCACAACGGATATTTCAGCGTTGCCGATCCCAGCGAGTAGGCTTGCAGCGTTGATTCTCCCAAAGCCATACTCGGATTGCTTCCCGGTGTTTATGTTATACGTTGCGCCGGCAATTAAGTCTGTATTATTGCGCATCAATCCGCGAAGATTGGAGGGGGATATAGTTACCCCTCGCACGTCTGCTTGTGCCAGCGCTAGCGCAGCGATACCAGCGGAAAGTGGCGTAGCAGACGAAGTTCCTCCGAAGCCCGTTGATCCTGTGCCTGTATAGTCGCCGGAGGCGTACCCGTTGGTGCTGGTACGATCGGTGGTGTCGATTGCCAAATAGCCAGCACGTGTGTCATTGCTTGGGGCGACGAAATCGAGGGCGGTTCCGTAATTGCTATAGTTCGATCGTGTGCCTAAATTGTTGGTAGCGCCTACGGCGATTACACCCGCAATATTCGCGGATTGCGCAGCTGGTTGACTGACGGCAGCGGCAAAGTCATTACCGGAAGCAAAGAGATAGGTAGCACCCAGGCCGTTACGACCAATGGTTGTACCGCTGATTAAGGCATTATTGATCGTCGCGGAGGATGCGCCGCCGCCCCATGAGTTATTGACAATGTCGGCGCCATCCCAAGTCCCGGTACCACTGGCTTTGATTCCTGCTGCGTATCGTAAAGCGGCCGCGATATTGGCGGTACTTGCCACGCTACTTCCATCGAACATCTTGATTGAGATGACTTGTGAGTTGTACGCGGCACCTGCAACTCCTATTCCATTATTGCCTCTTGCCGCTGCGACTCCGGCTACCGAGGTGCCGTGTTTGTCTGTCCCGAGCGGTTCTGTTTGATTGTTCCCGAGGACGAAATTCCATCCGCGAATGTCATCGATCCAGCCATTACCATCGTTGTCTATTCCGTCGCCAGCAATTTCACCGGGATTGGTCCAGACGTTTAGATCTGGGTGTGCCGCTTGAACACCATCATCGACAATAGCTATAACAATCGAGGACGAGCCACCTTGATTGATATCCCAAGCCTCTGGCATATCGACGTCGGCATCAGCTAATCCGTTGGTACCACCTGTATTGTTCAAATGCCATTGATTCGCGAAACGAGGATCGTTCGGAATGAAATTGCGCTGCCAATTTTGGTAGAAGTTTGGTTCGACCCAAGCAACAAGCGGGTTACCTTGGAGCAAGTTCGTCCGATCGAGCGCTTTGCGACCCATGAAGTTCGAGAATTGACCGATATACTGGTCCGTCGAACCTTCTAACCGACGATAACTAGCAACTTCGGGGAGCGTTGCGAAAAAAGAGTCAGGACTAGTTCCAGGGTTGAGTTGTACGATGAATTCGTCGAGGAGTGCCAATTCGCTCGACGTATCCGAGGTCACGAATACTGGAGCGGTGTACGAAACTCCTGGGATACTTTCAATACTTGCAATGAGGTCCGGTGTGACTGTTCGAGTGGTTTCAAAAACAGTTGCGATGTTTGCGAGTCCAAAGTCTTGTTTCAGATGCTCGGGTAACAGGGGGGGCGTTCCATCGAATCCGATCACTAATTTATTCGAGGAGACTTTCAGCTCGATCGATTGGTCATCGACAGAGTAGAATGGTGCTGCATTGATTGCTGGAGAATAGTCACCTGCAAGGAGATCCCAGTTGGAGTTATTGGCGGGGCTGAGATGGTTCCCAATGACGTCACTGGCAAGCATTGCACGGAGTTCCAATCGTTCAAATCGATAAGTCCGCCGAGCGAGTCGTTGCTGCCGCTTGTACATCGTGTAAACCCTTATTCATAGAAACCGATAAAAAACAGGGCCAAAACTAGAGAGATAACCGGGTATCGATACGGAAGTATAGTCGTATACCAAGTCTCAGTAATCATAGTCTAGGTGATTGTTTCCTGAGAGTATCAAGGGGCTTGGCTACGAGAGGGGTAAACACCGTTACCTCGATAGGGGGGGCAGCTTGGACACTTGGTTTGCAATGAACGGTTTGGTGATGCAACTTGACGCTGAAAATCCCTAATAACCGTCGAGTTGTAGTGATCGATACTATGGGCTTTGCGATTGGGGATGATGCAAACGATAACGGATCTTCATCCAAATATCCGCCATGATGACGCCTGGAATGGTACGACAATCTTTGCGTGTTCGATGCATCAATGGTCTGTTTCCGGTCGCTAATAATGCATTGCGAGCAGTTTCGCATTGGGTGAATTTAGCGCGGCATGCGATAGACATCAGATGCCAATGATCCGCTGTTCCGACGCGGATTGTCTTTCCTGCATACTGAAAGGTATTGCTATGATCAGCTTGGGCTCCTGCTAGTAGAGCATTTTTTCCGTACAGCGGAGCGATCTCTTGGCGTTTCGCTTCGTCTGGGTATTTGAGTCCCTGCCAGAATGCTTCTACGCTTCCATAGCGTTGTCCATTCAGTTCGAAGGGCGTGTGGGAGAAATTGGATATCAATTGGATTGCCGGATCGGTTGAACGTGACGTCACGTTGATAGGTTCGCGACAAGCTTGTTCTTCGGGACCGATGGCCGTAAGGCGAAACGTCTGTGAATCCTGTAGCGTTAGTCGGAGAACATACCCGTCTAGCTTCTCACTCCACGCAACGAGAGATCCTCGTTCTTCTTCGTTTTCAGCGGTGACAATTAAGAGACTTTCTTTGAATCGGACAATCATAGGGAATCCAATGTCGCTTGGTCTATTTCTTGCGAAGTCTGCGTTGGAGAAGCAATTCGATGCTGATTGAAGCGGTTGATTCAAAAACAGGCATCGATCGACCAGTGTGGTCTGCGAATCATACTGAGTCCAAAATACTCGGCCGGTCGCATATTCAGTAGACGACGTCGACGCGTTGAATCATCCGGCGTTTTTTTCATCAATAGCGATATATTATCAATCACCAGTAGTTAGGACAACTTTGGGCTTGGGTGGTTCGCCGTACCTGCGATATTTTTTGATTTGAGAGTGTGAGAACTTGCAAGATATTGCGTCACTGCAAGAGTTCGGATTCGCGTAGTCGGGCAGTCCATTGGTCGGACATGTTTTTGTGCGCAGAGTCCATCAGGAAACGCAGAGCATTTTGAATTTGGTTGTTGATACCGCTTTGGTTTTGATCGGTCTTATCCGGGAGACTTTTAAGTTTCGATGCATATTCAAGGGCTTTTTCAAAGTGGTTTTGAGCGGATTGGAAGTCGTCTGAAAACAGTTCAAATCGGATCAAGTGCACGTTCAATTCGAGAGCTTGAGCCAAGTTACGTTCGCTCAGAGGCTTGTCTATCAAGATACTTTCGGCAATCGATAGTGCTTCGCGGTAGTGCTGCCTCGCTGGATCCAGTTGTTGGGTAGCTTCGCTGAAATGTCCCATTGTATGGTATGCAAGCAGTATGAATTCCTTTGTATTTGGATTGGTTTCATCGGCTTGATGCATTTCAATCGCCAAGTCGAGCCATGCTTGGGTGACTTCGTTGGCTTGGGCGATTCGACCATTTTCGACGAGAACTGCTTGCAACCTTGTGGCACAGCTACTGTAGGCGTTTTGGATATCGGTGTTTCCTGGATAGTTCATGACAGCGGTCTTCAATCGCGCCAGGGACTGGTTTTGCAGGGCGATGGCTGGTTCGACTTTTCCCTCGGTGAGCATCAAGTCACTTTTGAATCTCACGAGTGTGCATTTGAGTACTTCGAACTCAACGATTTCTCGAAAGGGGATACTCCCATCCATCGAGTCTTCGCAAGTCGAGGCGATACTCTCTGCATGTTCTAAGGATTCATAAGCTCCTTGGGTATCATTGGAGAAATAACGTACCAACGCCAGATTGCCGAAGCTTTGTATCTTCAGTAAGGCAACTTCAAAACTCTGCAGTTCCAATTCATTGAGTTCAGAGAGGATCTTCTCAAGAAGATTTTTAGCCGATTGGGATTCTCCTTTGGCAGCTAAGCTGATTGCGAATGGTGAGGCGGCGCGGCTCCAAACAAGGGCTGTGTTGATACGTTCTTTTGGAGTAAGCTCGCTGGAATCCAGGAGTGGCTCTAAGTGCCGCATTGCTCTCTCTTGATCGTCTTGCCCTTGCTTCTTCCAACCGTGACGAGTCTGGATGTTTCCCTTGAAAGCGAGCATTCTTCCTAGCTGATATTCCAGGCGATGCGACGTTGCGACGTTGCTTTGAAGTCTTTTGCATGCTGACTCGGCGATGCCGATCGCATTTGAAAAATTTCCAAATTCGTTTTCTAGAAGTACAAGTGCAAGAGCAGCATCGGTTAGGCGTTCTAGCGATGCATCGCTTTTTTCTGATTGATCGAAGGATGATGCTAGGCTCTCATAAAAGCTCCGAGACTCCTTGAGTATTTTCTCGCGAACAGTGTGGAACCGTGGATCCGATTGCAACGATGGGTTTAGTGTCAGTAGGGACTGAAACTCGATGATTGCATGCAGAGCTAAGGCTTCACGCTGGGCGAAGGATTTTTCGATCGACCGCTTGGCGTCCTGGTTTTCCTCAAGCAAAACCGTTGCGGTATTGAGCGTTTGACTCAATATCTCATTTTGTGCCTTTTGGAACCAGGAGAACCAGGCAAAGCCAAGCAGAGTGATCAGCAGCGCACTGGCGACACTGGAAGCCGTGATCCGATGGCGAGTTGGCCATTTCCATAGTTTTTCGAAAAGAGATTCGGGATAAGCAGCCACAGGTTCTCCTGCAAGCCAATTGCTCAGGTCCATTCGCAACGCTTGAGCAGTTGGATACCGCATGGCCAAGTCTTTGGACATCGCTTTGCGGGCGATAGCCAGGATCGGCAGGATGGACGAAGACGGATGAGCATGGATTTTGCTCATCGGAAGTTCATCGATGCGGCGTACTGAGCCGGTGATCACGCAATCGAGGATAGCACCGAGGGAAAAGATGTCTGCTGCGATGAGACTTGTGGGTGAACAACTTGATTGTACTTCTGGGGCTCGGAAACCGGGGGTTCCGACACCAATGGAATGGGAGGACCCGTTTGTAGAGATGTCACTTGCGAGGGGCGACTCGGGATTGAATGTACTGTTAGCCGGCAATTTTTCAGACGATTTTTCTGAATTCGAAATCCGTTTTGCGAGTCCCCAGTCGGCGATAAGAGTCTCGCCAAAGGGTCCCACCAGGATATTCGAAGGCTTTAGGTCTCGATGAGCGATCCCGCGGCTGTGTGCATGTGCAACAGTATCAGTGATCACCCAGACCGATTCGATCAGACTTCGAAAAGCTTGCCGCTTTCCGGAGTTCCAAGTTCGGCTACCAAGGGTGTTGTTACCGAGCG
>JBIJCS010000245.1:0-7158 GCA_044344575.1 Pirellula sp.
TAAGCCCCGAAATCAACGATTCTCCCTCCGACTTCGTCGATGCCGGATTGCGTCGCATCCCATAAGTCGGCAGCTGCATCAAAAACGCATGCACCCCCTGATTGCTCAACCCTCGCGCGATCATCTTGCCTACCGTCATCCCTCGCCCCGACTCATGCACCACCACAATCCCAGGTGCCTGATCCAATTTCTTGCCCCGCCGCGTCGCTTGATACCATTCCACCGCAACCAAATCATTGATCGGATCACCCGAAGGCATCGGAGAAGCAAACCTCACGATGCGGTCGATCCCACTCCCCCGCTGCTTCTCGTCCGGTGCATCAATGCGAACGTCAAAACGCCCGTTCTCCCAACATAACCCATCCAAACACTCCTTCGCATCCGCCGACGATTCCTCCTCGATCGCTAACCTGAGGGAATCCCTCGCCTCGAACACTCGGCCAACTTCTCCCGCCCGGCCAACATCCCCCGCCCCGCCAATACCGGCCGCCCCGCCAACGTTACCGCCCAAACGCTCGCGCTGCGGTATCTCAACCGACATCTCACGCAACAATCCAAACAAGTCCAATCGCACATACGGTCGATCCGCCGCAACCTCCTTGTGATTCGCATTCGCCACATACAACAATCCATCCTCCGGCACAAACAACACATTGTGCAAATTGGAATTCATCGCAACCGGTCGACACATCAACTCCGTGGCAACCTGCGTGTCGATCTTCCCATAATTGGCCTTCACTCGCCTCTTGAGCTCATCAAGCCGCGAACCGGCCGATAAAACCACCGCATTCTCGATACCATCCCCCAACAACGCATGCGCCTCTCCAGGGGCTACAAACTCGATCTTCTGCGGCGTTGCCGCTACCCCCACCGCACGCTTCGTCTCGCCATCCGCAAAAACATAGTAATACTCACACGTCCTCGGACTATCCGACCAAAGCTTCTTCACCTCCTCCAACGTGTCACACTCTTCCATCGCACGACGCATCAACGTCGCCATCGGTACCCCATCCCACTGTCCCTCTCCTCGCCCCCCCATCTCACCAAGCGATATCTTCGCGGCATTCATCCCGCTTACACTCCCTGTAAACCCCGCATACCCAATGTTCACAAACGGCAAATATCCCTTCGGGGCAACCACAAACGTCGTCGCCGCATCCTGCAACCCAATCGCCGTCATGTAATCCAACACCCGCCCGTGATACAACTTGCCATCCACCGTCGCATCACCAAATACCGCAAACCCTGAACAATGAAACAACTCTGGGAACACGTTGATGGTCTCCACCAAATGCTCATCCAACTGCAAAACCCTCGCCATCGCCCGCGTCTCCACTAAGTGACGCTCAGGAATGTACGGCTTTAGCTGCCCATATGCCCGATCCAAATCCTTGCGAAACCAACGACCCGTGGCAATCGTCTGCGCAAAACCAAATCCATACAAAACGGAATCAATACATCGCATCGACTCCGTTTTTAATAACTCCCCATGCGCCGTGCCTATCTCCTCCGGTGTCCCTGTCAATAAAACCACCCGATGTCCCTCGACCCATCGCAACTCTCCATGCGCTACCTTGCGATTCTTCATCACTGGATTGGTCAACCGATAGGACGGCGCTAAAACCTCCGCCGCTCGACGCACCCCTCGCGATACGGTCCGCTCAATCTCCCTGCGCTCAATCTCCTCTTGCTCGTAATCCCCCCAATACTTCACCAACCAAGCCTGCGGACTCATCCCACTTCCCAACATCTCCTTCAAATACAACCCCTCCCCACGAACACCCAACTCCAACCGCACTTGGATGTCCTCACTGCGAACTTCTACCCTCGCAACCGACCCCGCCTCCATCCCAACTCGTATCTTCCCGTCAATCACCCACTCAGAACGATCCTCCTTACGCAACTTCCCCTCTGAGCCCCTCTCACCTTCTCCCAACCCACCCGCCGACAAACCCGCACTCCGCAACGAACCCGCCGATAACAACACCTGCGATAACGTACCCCCATCAAGCAACTTCACGAACTCGAGCGATGTCGACCACTCACTCGTCCCCTTAATCGATCGCTTCAAAAAGTCCTTCGTCCCCAAATGATCCTCCTCGTCAACATCACCTACCCCCCAAAACACCTTGCGGTGCTTAGGCAAAACCACCGCTGTAAAATCCTTCGTTCGCACGCATGTCAACGCATACTCCGGATGCTCAAGCACCAACTCAAAAGCATCATCCGAATGCCGAACAAATTCCAAACCAACTTCCTGCGCCTTGTTGTCGATCGGAATCGTTCCTCCACCCTTGATCCGATACTCCCCCGTTCGCAACTGCAACGCCGCAAGCCACGGATCAAGCTGCTCGCCAAGCTGTCGAACAACCTGCTCACTGACAACGGGTGCCGCCTGCTTCTCCGGAGTTTGCTTCTCCTGCGCTCCGACCGATGTCGCAACAACCCCAAGGACGACAAAACCAATCCCCAAGACTCCGACCTGCAATACACCACGCATCAAGCCAATCACAAACCTTGCGATACATGTCATCGGGATCTCTCCGGGAGAAGTTGGAAGAAGGTCACCACCGTCGCGATAAGGTCACCACCGTCGCGATAACGTCACCACCCTAGCGGTGATGCTGCCTACAGTGTAACGGCCCAAGAATCGCCCCCGCAACACGACTACCCGCAAAATCCAAGGTTTTTACCGTACCATCAACTCCTTCGCTCGAGCGATCATCCCCTCTGCCTGCTCTCGACTCCCCCCCTCTGCAATCAATCGCACCAACGGCTCCGTGTTGCTCGCACGCAACAACAACCACCCATCCCCCCAATCAAGCCGAACGCCATCCTCCAAACTCACACTGTCGGCTTGCATCGATTCCTGCAACCGATCAATCGATGCCTCCAACTGCGCCTTGCTCAATGTCATCTTGTCCTTGATCATCGATAACCTCGGTAATCCTCCCACCAACCCAGATACCGTACTCCCCGTTGCTACCATCAAATCCAAAACCTGCGCCATCCCCACAATGCTGTCACGCACCAACACCACCCTTGGATCAATCGGACCTCCACTCCCCTCTCCTCCATACATCGCTCCATACTCCAACATGCAATCGACAACATTCGCCTCTCCTACCTTACTGCGATGAAACGCTACTCCATTGGCCTTTGCTAACAATGCAGTCATCGAACTCGACGCACAATTCGTCACCAACGCCCCCTTGCGCTGCATCAACGCCCGCTGCATGCAAAGCACCGATGTGTACTCCTCGCCGATGTACTCCCCTCGCTCGTCAAGTATCGCTAAACGATCCGCATCCGGATCCTGACAAAACCCAATATCCCACCCCCCCGAAACAACCAACTGACCAACCTGCCCCAAATTCTCCACAATCGGTTCCGGTGAATGCCAAAACTTGCCGTCAGGCTTATCCCCCAAGATCTGATACGTACACCCCAGCGACTCCAACAACCGACCAGCCAAAATCGATCCCGCTCCGTGATTGCTGTCGACCAACACCCGCAATCCCTTCGATCGTATCCCCTCCACATCCACCGTCGCCAATACTCTATCCAAGTGCGCTTGGTGCGGATCAACGACCCGATGCCGCTGTCCTACCCTATCCACCCCAACCCAACCCGCCACCGCCGCATCCCGCTGGATCTGACGATATCTCTCTAAAACCTTCAGCCCCACCCGCGCCGGTAACACCCGCCCATCCCCTCCAAACAACTTCATGCCATTATAAGCCGGCGGATTGTGACTCGCCGAAACCTGGATCGCCCCCGCCGCTCCCATCGCTCCCACCGCTACACCTACCGTCGGCGTCGCTGCGACATCCAAGTCGCGGCACTCGCGACCACTGGCCTGAATCGCACTAGCAATCGCGTCGCACAACATCCGTCCACTCGTGCGACCATCACGAGCTAACAACACCGGCCCCTCACCCAAAGCCCCACAAAACGCCGCCGTATATGACACCGCGACCTGCGGCGTTAACTCCGTTCCCACAATCCCCCGCAATCCACTGACACTGATAATGGGCTCGCCCACACCCAACGCCGAAGTTTTCTTGTCCGTCATTCCGAGCCCACATTTCCAAATTCAAGAGAAGAGAAAGCAATCGCCAACCACCAGCAAATCCCCGAAAAATCGCGGAATTCGGAAAAGTCGCCGCTAAAACGTAAAGTCGCTCGAATCGCTACCAAAAGCCGAGCCCTCCCATCCCGCCTTGCTTGACACCCGAATTTCACCAACTTACCATCGGATTCGGCGCAAAAAATACGGGAGTACCAAATATTTCCAACTATGCTAGGGAAAGCCTAGTTGGCAGGGCGATGATTACCGATAGCGCCGTGAGACCAACGGCTTTTTCCGTTTTCCTTATTTTGATCAACTCATCACGGCTGACCTCATGGACTTAATGGGAATCATTGTCTGGCTAGCGGTCCTCGTGTCCCTCGGCCTGTTTATCTGGATGCTGGTCAAATCCCTCAAGGGCTGGGGACCCCTGCATACCACCCTTTTGACCCTTCTATTCTTAGAAGTTTGGTGCTTCCTGTTCTTTACCGCTGGTGTCGCGAGCCGCCGCAATGGCTACGTCAAAGCCTACCAAAAACTAAAAGAAATCGTCGAACGACGCGAAGTCGAACTCGATCGTGCGCGCTACGGTGATAAACTCAATCCAAACCCTGATCTCTCAAGCTACGTTCCGCTGACCAATGAACTCAACCGACTCCTCGTAGAACGCGGTCGCGTTTGGCGCGGCGCAAACGTCGTCGGCTTCGGTCAAAACGAAGCCACCCTGCAACTCGGCTTCGGTGGCATCATCGCCGGAAACCCCGCCGGACCCGGCACAAATCCTGCCGACCCAAATGCTCAACCCGCCGCACAACCAGCACAACCCGCCCCTCCTTCCGATGCTGGACTCGCCGCGCAATCGATCGTGCACGTCTTCGGTGAATCCGCCGACCCCCGAGGCCTAATGCCCTCCGCATACCTCGGCGAATTTGTCGTCTCCGAATCCAACGCTGGTACCGTGAAAATTAAACCAACCGGTACCCTCACCCAAGAACAAATCGCTGCCATCAGCTCCGGAACCTTCCCCTCCTGGGCAATCTACGAATTGATGCCCCTCGACTCCCACAACGCCTTCGCTGCCGAAGGCTCCCAAGCCGACGATAACGCAATCTTCGGACGAATGGATCTGAACGAAATCGCTACCCTGCTGGCGATCGACCCAAGCCTCGCGAACGCTGAACCCACCAGCCTAAATCCCAAACAAGCCATCAAAGCTCGCGTCCTGCAATCCTACCTCAATGACGGTGCCCGTCCACCCGAAGGTACCCCGCCCGAACAAGTCTACGTTCGAGTCGAATTCCTCAAAGATTACACCATCGAAGTCGACGCGCAAGAACAACGCAACGCAACCGAAGGCGGCTTCTATGACCTGAGCGGTCGATCCGTCGACGCTCGACTCAAACGTGGCGAAGACAACGCCAAAGTCTCCTTCAAACAAGGTGACCAAATCGTCTTCGATTCCACCACCGCAAACGAACTCGGAAAACAAGACCTCGTCCGAGCCGTCGCACCCGTCTTCGTCCGTCCCCTCAATGACTACGAATACGCCTTCCGCGAAGTCCGCCGACAAATCACCTCCGCTCTCCAAGACGCGGTCCTGATCCAACGCGAACTCGCAGAAATGCAAAAGTCCCAAACCGTCGCCGACAACCAAGTCCGCCTCGGACAAGACGAACGCGCAAAACTCGATAAAGATGTCGCCCAATACCGCAAAGAACTCGATGTGATCAACGCCGAAGCCAACCGCTTGCAAGAATCACTCCAAGCCGAAAAGGCCGAGATCTCCTCTACCTTCAAACAAATTCAATCCCTCAGAGACCAAATCGTCTCCCGCCAAAGAGCCCTCTCCCAAGCGATCAACGCCGTCTCCGGTGGCGCAAACCCCTAGGAAACGCCAAAACAGCAGTCAACGCGTTTCCACAGGAAAGTCACTTACAAAGGAAAGCCCGTTCCACAGGAAAGTCACTTCCACAGAAAAGTCACTTCCAGAGAGAAGTCACTTCCAGAGGAAAGTCACTTCCAGAGGAAAGTCACTTCCAGAGGAAAGTCACTTACAAAGGAAAGCCCGTTCCACAGGAAAGTCACTTCCAGAGAAAAGTCACTTCCAGGGGAAAGACAAAGAGACCGATAGGGACAAGGAAGTGACAAAAGGGAATTAGACGATTCCCCCCGCTTTCCTAGCCTCTGAAGGTGGATTTTCTTGACATTGTTACCCCAACCCTTACGATGATTGTTAAGAGGCCGGGTTGCAGTGCCCAAACCATTGCTGACCCCCCCTTCAAGAGTACGGCTTGCCCCTCACAACCAGCGAGACTCGGGTGCTCATTCATCGATCGTTATTTTTTCCCTTTTCTGAATCACGACAGAACGCTTCATTAATCACTACACAAAAGCCTCTGTCCGGAGAAATTCCTATGCTTGCTCGCAACCCACTCTTGCGTTTCGGTGTGCATTCCCACAGCTCGCGCCGCGCATTTACCCTCGTTGAACTCCTCGTCGTGATCGCCATCATCGGCGTCCTCGTCGGACTTCTTCTGCCCGCCGTCCAAGCCGCACGCGAAGCCGCCCGCAGAATGTCCTGCTCAAGCAACGTTCGACAACTCGCACTCGCTTGCACCAGCTTCGAAGGCGCCCGCAAACAACTGCCCGGCAACTACGGCTCTGTCTCCAGCACCGCCGACATCATGACCGATCCGTTGCCAGCACCTACCGATGTGACACAAATGTCTTGGATGACCAACATCCTCCCCTACATCGAACAAGGCTCACTGCACCAAAACCTACTCCAAGGTGTCGACGTCTCGAACGACCCTCGCAACGTCGGCGGCCCAGTAACCCCCACCGCAAATACTACCCCCTGGATCGCCCAACAACGCATCTCCCTGTACCGTTGCCCCAGTGATACAACTCCAAACGTACTGCCAAACCGCGCACAACGTAGCTCCTCCGGACAACAATATGCTGTCACCAGCTACAAAGGTGTCGCAGGTTCAAACTGGGCCTGGGGTGTGAACTGCACAAGCACCAATGCGAACTACGCTTCCGATCCTTTCTTCAAGAACAACGGCAATGGCCTCGGAAACGGC
>JBIJCS010000246.1:0-7142 GCA_044344575.1 Pirellula sp.
GAAGATCGATCAGACCATCGCGTAAATTGCCGTGTGAGTAACTTGGGGGCGGAAACCAGATCTTCAGTAGATTTTACACGTCGAAGTTGGATGCGTAATGTCTCTCGTGGTCTGTCTGGACTTGCCTTGGCGGATCTATTGGCCAGGAGTCCAGTGCAAGGATGGGGTGGGGTAGGGGGGCAGGCGCAGGTTGGAGAGGGACAGAGGGGATCAGGGGCACATGGAGCACTAGAGAGTTTTCATTTTCCGCCGAGGGTCAATCGAGTTGTATTCGTTTTCATGCATGGTGGGCCTTCTCACGTGGACACGTTCGACTACAAGCCAGAGCTTGTTCGTTTGCATGGTCAGCCGCTTCCGATCCCGAAGCCACGCATTCAATTTGCTCAAACTGGCAATCTTCTTAAGAGCCCTTGGGAGTTCAAGCAGTATGGGGAATCCGGGGCGTGGGTAAGTGATTTGTTTCCAAATGTGGCAAAGCATGTTGATCGGCTTACGTTTATCAAGTCATTGCATGGATCGAACGAGGCCCATGGTGGTGCATTGCTGAAGATCCACACAGGTTCTGATACTTTTGTGCGGCCTAGTATGGGGGCTTGGATAAGCTATGGTCTGGGAACTGAAAACTCAAATCTCCCTAGTTTCGTAACCATCAATCCAACACTTGGACATGGAGGAGTTCGCAATTTTGGTTCGGCCTTTCTGCCACCGATCCATCAAGGCACTCGAATTGCTGGGGGTGGCAAGGATACCAAGATAGAAAATCTTGTTCCTCAACGTAGCTCTCGCATGCAGCGACTGCAACTTGATTGGATGCATGACATGGATGAAATGCATTACGGAGAAGGGGCAAAGGGTGTGGAAGGGATGTTAGGCATAGCGGTGAAGGCGCGGCAAGAGAGCTTTGAGCTTGCCTTTCGAATGCAGAGCGAAGCGTTAGATCGATTTCGCATCGATGATGAAACAGCGGAGACCCATGCGCTCTATGGAATTGGCGAGGGGGCGACCGATGGTTTTGGGCGGCAGTGTCTTCTTGCGCGTCGGTTAAGTGAATCCGGAGTTCGATTCGTTCAGGTTTCGCATGCTTACTGGGATCAGCATGCTGAGCTCAAAGAGAAGCATACAGAATTGGCGGCTCAAGTGGATAAGCCGATTGCGGGCCTCATTGAAGATATGCAGCGTCGTGGGTTGTTCTCGGATACCTTGTTGATTTGGGGAGGTGAATTCGGACGCACACCTACGGCACAGGGAGATAACGGACGTGATCACAATCCACACGCTTTTACTTGGTGGATGTGTGGTCCGGGAATTAAGCCCGGTTTCAGTTATGGGGCCTCAGACGATTTTGGTTTTTATGCAGAGCGGGACAAGGTACACGTGCACGATCTCCACGCGACTTTATTGCATCTGTTAGGTGTTGATCACGAGCGTTTGACATACCGCTACGGCGGACGGGATTTCCGATTAACGGATGTCCATGGACGGGTGGTCAATGAGCTATTTGTTTAGAATCAGTCCGCTTCCCCTTTGGGAGTTAATCGGATGCGAATGGGGCCTTTTGTCTGCTCGATATCTACTTCATCGACATCGATGGTTTGGCCTCGAAGTGTGACTTGTATTTGACCATCGCGAGCCATGTCAGCTACGACTTCGCGAACGTGTGGCATCAATTGGCGCCATTTGCTTCCGAATCCGCGGGCTGCATCGGTTGGGCAGATGCTTTCTCCTTGTTTAAGAGATAGGAGCAACCGGAAAATCTCGTCACGAATATCGTCGTTACTGGCCGATTCGTGCTCCATCCATCGTGTTTTCATCGAACGATTCCAGCGCGTGTTCTTTCGAGTTCCAGGACTACGGAAGGATTTCCCGTTCCATTAACCAATTACCGATGATTTCCAATGTGTTTGGGTTAATCGCTTCCGCGATGGAGTCGTATTCATCCGGTAATCCCGTCCTGCAAGCTTGAAAGAGATGGTTTAGCCCAGGAAGAATTGCAAAATCTGCTTGCATCGACGTGTTATGAATCGCGATCTCTTCCAGTTTCTCGCGGTTCATTTCTGGAAGGACTTGAGTGTCTTTTTCACCCCAGAGGGCCAGAACTGGAGCATCGAAGAGGACCCAATTCGAGGATGGATCGTAGGCGAGGAAATGACGCATCCAAGGTGACTGAAGTCCTTTAAACTGCTCGCTGACTTGATCGATGACTTGTTTCTTCATGGCGATATCATCGATGCTTCGTCCACTGGTTGAAGAGAATCGATTCAGGCCGTCCCAACGTTCCACGACGGCTTTGCGGACTTCGCTCAGCGCTGCTTCGTCGTTGGATGAGTATTTCAAGGCGATGCGTTGAAGTTCGAGTTGCAGCGAAAGAGCAACAGCGCGTTGTTCTTCCCCGACCCCTTGAATCTGAGCCATTCGGTCGATTTGTGAACTGAGGACTTCGCCTCCAGATAATCCTGGAGGTGCGAGGAGGATTAAAAAAGCAACTTCGCGCTGCCATGCTGCCACCAAAGGTCCGATGATACCACCTTCACTGTGCCCGAGGGCTCCAACGCGAGCACGATCAACGCCTGATATTTCTCGTGCGAATTGCCAAACAGCAACAGCATCTTCTGCTAGGTCATTCGTTGTGGCATTCAGGAAATCGCCTGTGCTTTGACCAATTCCTCGATCATCGTAACGCAAGACAACCATACCTTTGGAAGCAAGATAGTGCGCGATCTCCAAAAAGGGTTTATGACGGCCGATGGTTTGATCGCGGTCTTGTGGTCCACTTCCTGAGATGAGTATGACGGCTGGGGAATTCGAGTCTTTATTGAATCCTTGCGGATAGGTAATGGTTCCACTGAGTTCGAACCGATTGTCCGCTTTTTTACCCAAGGCATTCAATCGAGGTTTCCCCGTATCTAATCGTTCGACGACAAACGATTGCTCTGTTAAACCGGCTGGTAAGCCGGGTGTAGGAGGTGGGGGTGTTCGCGCGACTGAATCTTTTTCTTCGGGTGTTTGCTTGGTTGATGCGGAGGGCATCTTCACGGAATCCGCCTGTTTCGGCGTATCAGCAATCGCAACTAAATCTTGTTTTGGAACTTCAGCCTTGGAATCGCTTTCAAGTTTTGCGATTCGATTGAGAACTTGTACCAAAGCGTCCTGAGAACCTTGCTTGTCAGAACCCTGTTTTTCAGCCAACTCTGCAATTCGAGTCATGTCCAATTGCAATGGCAAAAAGCCTTGCTGAAATTTTCCACTTAATGTCGAACGGTCAGCAGACAGATTGGCGATGTATTTTGCTTTTCCAGGGATTGCAGGGATTTGAAACTCGAACTTACCTTCGTTGGTTGCTGTGACATTCACTGGGAAGCCGTTTGCTTTTTCCAACAGGGAGTCGAAGAGGATTCTTGGTGAATCCGGAGTTGCGTAGGGAGGGGAGATGTACACTCGAAAGCGCAGAGGCACCTTTCTGGTACCAACGTCAAGAGAACCGACCCATGCTGAGTCAGCGCCGAGTCGTTCATTACCTTCCACGAGAGGTTGTGTGGCCTTGGTAAAGGAAATTGGGAGTTTGGTACCGGCTTGTTCTAGTTCCCCTTGAAGTGATCCTTGAACGAATTCACCTTGGAACGCGTATGCTGCGGTGCCAATTCCTGGTGGATTGACTTCGAACTCAAGCTTTCCGTTTTGGATGCTTGCTTGCGTGATAGGAAGGGCGTCTGGGGTTTGGTCTGGGCTGGAAATTGAGCCAGATGGAGATGCGACAGCGGACGAAGAGATGCGTAGAATCAAACGAAGGTTTTGTGCCTTTGTTTCGAGCCAACCTACCCAGACTTCTCCGTTTTCGTTTGCTGTTCTCGATCTATCTTGGGGGCTTTGTGTCTGATCGGGGGGCTGCCCCAAGCCAGTTTGTGCTAGTACGAGCAATAGCAAAGTCGAAGCAAGAGTTCGCGTTGCTGAGGATTCTGAGCCCTGGAGTTGGGAATGACGAATGGTGTGATAGAAGGTCATATCGTTGGATTTTTTGGTCTGTAGGCTGAATAGTTTCAGCGTGCATTTCGGTATTGAACGTATTCTTGAAGATCAATTCGACCATCAGAGTTTTTGTCGACATCCTGGAATGTGGTCGATCCAGATGCTTTGAATTCATCTGGAGTTAAGAATCCGTTCTTGTCCTTATCTGCGCTATCGATTCGGCGTTTAGCAAATGCGAGCATCTTATCGTCCTGCCCTGCGGATGTGCCGGACGAGGGAGCCGAAGTTGGTCCGCTTGAGGGGCGAGTCATCGAAGGATCCGAGCTGGTTGTCGTGGATCCGTCCTTGGATGCCTCAGCGGAGTTAGACGTACCGGAAGAAGAAGAGCTTGAAGAACTAGACGATCCTTTTAGGTAGCCATTCTTCACCGCAATGAGGCATTCTTGTAGTGTGATGAAGCCATCTTGATTTGTATCGAATTTGTTAAAGTCCTCGAGAGTCGATGCGTCCCATTTCCGTGCAAATTCGCCCATAGAGACTTGGTTGTCTCCGTTGACATCATCGCGGCTGAACCATTCAGGAACTCCGGAGGGGCGGGTTGGTTTTCCGCTACTATCGGTCATGCGGAAACTGGCACGCTTTTCAAAGGGGTGAGCAACTGATTTTGAATCTTCCTTGCCTTCACCTTGGGCACCTTGACCCTGATCGCCACCGCGATTTCGGAAGTCAAATCCACCTCTCTGTTGTTGGTCCTGGGAGTTTGAGGATCCGCTATTGAGAATGCGACGGCGTGCGTACCTCACTGCGACTTCTTCACGAGTGAGCTTTCCGTCTTTATTGCTGTCCCATTGAGACATTTTTTCCGACCAACGCGTCTCACGGTATTCGGTCTCGTCGATACTTCCGTCGTTGTTGCGATCGTAGCGGCGCAAGCGTTCTTCGGCATCACGAAGGTCTTGTTCTTCG
Organism: Pirellula sp.; assembly: GCA_044344575.1. GTDB lineage: Bacteria > Planctomycetota > Planctomycetia > Pirellulales > Pirellulaceae > JBKCUI01. The sequence continues at coordinate 4,930 of JBIJCS010000246.1, forward strand.
ACATTGATTTGCGGAGTTTTGCTCGAAGCGCCGAAGCCTGGGACTGGGGTGCGTTCTATTTTCACGCCGAAACCAGGGACTAGGTTACCAGAGGATCCGCCAACACTTTCTTCCGAGGATTCGCCACCACCTCCCCAGGGGCTGGCTCCACCGAAGGTGCTGCCGCTGCGCATTTGCTGAAAAGATTCGGTAATTACGGAGATTGGGATCGGCTTAGATAGGTCAATTTTCGGGTTGTTTCTCGCCATTCGGTCCAGCATGAAGCGAGCAGGTCCTTGGGCTTCTTCCGGATCGATAGAGCCGTTGCCGTTTGTATCCATGCGCGAGATGAATTGGGAGGGGTCGAACCCGCCACCGCTAAATCCACCGCTGAATCCTCCACTAAACCCTCCCCCTCCCCAGCTGCCTCGCCCGCGATCACTGCCTCTATCTCCTCCTCGCTCGCCCCCACCCATGATCATCATCGGTGGTCCGCCACCGCCGAATGACATTCCGGGGGGCTGAGCAAGTGCACTTGTTGGGATCAAGCCAAAGGATCCAACGGTGAGCAGGCCGCAAAGTGCGGACCGACCCAAAAATAGGATTTTTAGCGTGCTAGGACGACGAACTGCATGGTTTGAATTCGAGTCGATGCTCATGTGAATGTTCATCTGGATTGTCCCCTGCGAGAGGAGGTTTTGTCACTGAAAAAGGAGTATTTTGGTTTTCGGTGGGTACTTGGATCGTGCATTGCTGCAGGTTAGGCTAAATCACCGAAGCGGGATTAGTTTGGTTAATTCCGGGATTCTCTTGTGATGGGGAGTGGGAGTTGGTTGGGGTATTGGACAGTTTCGGCGAACATCGCTCGAGGGATGTGCATGGGGATTAGGTTTGGGAAACGATCACCGAGCGAACGGGTTGATTAGGATTTCGGATACACTGCAGTTTAGTATAGATTCGAAAGCAACCGGTTCCATGTAAACCCTGCGAGGCCCGCAATGTTTTCCTAATTATCGTTGAAATTGGATTTTCATTTCGGAGGGGCCTGGAATCTCAAATCCGTGTTTCGGGAGGGGAAATCCTGGTGTGCCGTAACAAGCTGCCCGAAATCCGTAACTCCCTTAAGGTTCTGCCGGGATGGGGATTTGTGGGATGGTGAAAGAAAGATACAATTTGCCCGGGCCCGATTGTCTTTCCACACGCAAATAGAGCTACAGGAGTCTTCTGTGCAAGTCAACGTTTCTGCGCGGCATGGCCATCTGAAATCCGAGGATCAAGAGATTATCACAACGAAAGTTGAAAAGCTTCGTCGATTCTTTGATCGGATTAACGCGATTGAGGTCACGGTAGATTTAGAGCGATTAGATCGTCCTTCGGTGGAAATCAATGTTTCGGCGGAGCATGCTCCTGATTTTGTTGCCGCGACGGAGTCTAGCTCGGTGGTCTCGGCGTTGGATCTTACGATCGACAAGGTTGAGCAACAGATTCGCAAGCACAAAGAGCGTGTTACGGATCACAAGGGGGGGCCGACTCCACGGCATTCATAAGTGGAACTGTGACGTGTTGGCTTTGGAAACCCACTCTGAATGGAACCTGAATTGGAATTTGGGGAATCTGCCCGATGCATGGTATCGGAGTTGTCCTTTCGAGTAGGGTGGTGCTTGGTGGGTTCTAGGATGTAAATAAGTTAAGGAAAAGAACATCAATGAAGTTTTCTGCGTTTATTTCCCCGAAGGCCGTGAAATCGGAGTTGGGGTCCGCCAGCAAAGACGAAGTGATTGCGGAGCTCGTTCAGACATTGGTGGATGCGGGGGAAATTCTGGAGAAGGACCGCGACGACATCATCCGAGCGATTATGCGGCGGGAGGAGTTAGGGAGCACTGGTATAGGGCGTGGCGTAGCCGTTCCTCATACAAAGCACCCGAGTGTGACGAAATTAGTTGGAACGGTCGGCGTGAGTTCTTCTGGCTTGGATTTTGAATCGCTCGATGGCCAGAAAGCGTCCCTTTTCTTTCTATTGGTTTCCCCGCCGGATCGTCCGGGAGACCACTTAAGGGCATTGGAGAATATTTCACGTCAATTGCGAGACGATCAATTTTGCAAGTTGCTCGGTCAGTCCAAGACTGCGGCAGATATTTTGAATCTGCTGGAAGAAGCGGATCGGGAATCGAGTGCTGGCTGATGGAACCGACGCAAGCAATTACAGCCAGCCGAGAGGTCATGGTACAAAATCC
>JBIJCS010000247.1:0-7141 GCA_044344575.1 Pirellula sp.
ACACTACTGTGTGACGAACATGCCTGGTGCGGTGGGGCGTACCAGTACGTTTGCATTATGTAACGTGACCCTTCCATGGGTCGTTCAGTTGGCTCAGAGTGGGATTGAAAAAGCTATTGCACAGTCACGTCCACTACAGGAATCGCTCAACGTTCGCGACGGACGCGTTACGAACGAGGCGGTAGCTAAGACGTTCGGTTACCAGCACGAACCTTCCTTCTAGTATTCTCACTGGCTAGTATTCTCATTGTGATGTTGGAGTGTTTTCGATTGATGCTTCTGCGACGAGGTGTACGTTGGGCAATCCATGTGCTCGTCGCGGTGTCTTGTATCGTTGCAGTGCTACAGCTTCGTTCTGTTTTGGCGAGTGAACCTGTTCTGTCGATCTCGTCAGATTGTTTTGGTATTCGAGTGATCGACGCAGAGACACATTTAGGGGTTCCGCTGGTTGAATTTGAAACGGTGCATCGGCTGCGCTATGACTCGGATAACCTTGGGTATGTCGCGATTGACGCACCGGAGTTGATGGATCGCGAGGTTCATTTTTCTATCCGAAGTCCTGGGTATGCGTTTGAGAAAGATGGTTTTGGTTTTGCTGGGAAGACGTTGAGATGCAAGCCGGGAACGATGGTGACGCTTGAAATCCAGCGAACGCAACCTGCGCAGCGGCTTCATCGTGCAACGGGGGTCGCCAAGTTCGTGCACGCACGTCGATTAGGCGTTCTGGTAGACGAAGTCGAAGATAGTCCATCGGTAGGGTGCGACAGTGTTTTGACGACGCGATTTGGAAATGAGTTCCTTTGGTTTTGGGGCGACACGGCGCAATTACACTACCCGATTGGTGGTAGTTTTCACATGACAGGAGCTACCTCTGCCATTCCTGATTCACACGGTCGATTATCGCACGTGAACCAAGAAGTTATTCAAGATAAGGCAAGGCAATGGGGTTTAGAACAGGGGCCGGTTCCACTCAAGCATTTCATGGATGAAAAAGGACGAGCGAGACCGATGGCCCAAATGCCGGGAGATGGACCGACTTGGTTGTTGTCTTTGGTCCGATTTCAAAGTCTTTCTGAGTCCGATGAGCAGTCGGAGATGCTTTTTGCACCGTACGTCAAAATCAGGTCGGGGTTGCAAGCTTATCGATGGGGGTTTGCAAGGTGGGACGCGACTCTCGATTCGTTTGTAAATGTTAAGGACTGGGATACACGTCCAGAGCTTTTTCCGGTTTCGCAGTCGCATGCGATCGAGACCATGGAGAATGGTATTTCTTATGTTGTTTTTTGTTCGCCATTTCCCCACGTGCGGGTTCGTGCTCAGGAGGAGTTGATTCTTGACCCGAGTCAATACGAAGGGTTTACTTGTCTGATGGATGGTACGAAGTTCGAGGACCGGAAGCTCGATCGCGATTCGGCGGGAGTGTTGCATTATCGTTGGAGGCGTGGGACGAGTCCGTTGTCACAAGAAGAGGAAGTACGATTGGTTTCTGAGGGGCGAATGCAACCGACGGAACGCCGACGTGAACTCATCGATATCGATTCAAATGAGGAGGTTACCGTTCACAATGGTTCTGTTGCTTGGAATCCAGCTCGGAGCCGGTGGTGTATGGTGTTCTCTCAACTTCACGGGAAAGACTCGGTCTTAGGGAATGTATATTACGCGGAGTCGTTGGATCGGGAGACCGGTCCGTGGCGGAGGGCAAAACGCATTGCGGGGCATCCAAACTACTCGTTTTACAACCCCAAGCTTCATCCTGAATTTTTCCAGGAACGGGGGAACGTCATCTTTTTCGAAGGGACATACTCGCACACCTTTTCGGGGAACCCCAATGCGACTCCCCGATACGATTACAACCAACTGGTGTATCGCTTGGATTTGCAAAGTCAGGACTGGCTATCCAGTTTGGATGATTCTGATGGGAAATAGTGTGAGTGGCGGCCGGAGCTTATTAGAGTAAGCGATTCTATGGGTTTTTGGGAAGGTACGGTGGGAAAAACCGGGCAGACAGACCTGGGATTTGCTCGAATGCGAGGGTGGCGGATGGTATCATACGGGGCCTAGTAAAGGTTACTAATCCCGCCGATCTCATTGTCCGTACGAGTCGTCATTTTGGGGTTTTTCCCACGATCGGCGTTCGAACGCGCATCCCACCCTTCATCGCTGCCAGAATCGACGCTTGAATCACTGTGAGCACAAATCCATTATTTCGTTGGCTTAGGCCGACGGATATCGCGAAAGTCTCGGCATTGCAACTCCTGGCAAAGGATGTTGTTGAGGGGGTCACTGGCGGTATTCATCGATCCAGGCATATCGGTGCGAGTATCGATTTCAAAGAGCACAGGCCTTACGTCCATGGGGATGAGATTCGGGCGATTGATTGGAAGTTGTTTGGCAAGACCGATCGGCTGTACATTCGGCAATATGAAGATGAGACCAATGTACGCGCAACGTTAGCGGTGGACCAAAGTGGTTCGATGAATTACAGCGGGACTCGATCGCAACGGCTCACCAAACATGACTATGCGATTCGCCTCGCATCCTGTCTTGCTTATTTGTTGGTGTCACAGCAGGATTCGATTGGGTTAACGACTTTTGATACTACAGTACGGGGGGCGATACCACCGAAGTCGCGACCGAATCATCTGCGCTTGATTCTTGAGTCTTTGGCTGCTTCGAAGTGCCAAGGTGAGACGGATCTTGGTGCGGTGTTGCATCAGTTGCTCAGTGTGTGTCGCAAGCGTGGGTTGTTATTTCTTCTGAGCGATGGGTTCGGTAAGTTAGATACGTTGATGAAGAGTTTATCGATGCTTAGGGCGAACCATCAAGAGATTGTTTTCTTTCAGATACTCGATGATGATGAGTTGGATTTTCCCTTTCAAAACAGAACGATGTTTCGTTCGTTGGAAGTCAAAGACCAGCAGCAGTTGGTCGATCCGTTATCTGTTCGCAGTCAATACTTGAGCAATCTAAAACAGCATCAAGATGCAATTCAGCTTGGGTGTCGTCAGAATCGGATTGACTGGATTCCAGTGCGAACCTCGGAGTCATTCAGTTCTGTTTTAGCAACATACCTTGCGCATCGAGGTCAAGCATGACTTTTCTGAATGCGTTACTTGCCTTTGGTGCGACGGCTTTCACCATTCCCCTGATTATTCATTTGCTGAATCGCAGCAAGTACCTGACGATTGACTGGGGGGCCATGCAGTTTCTGGAGACATCGGTCAAGGTCAATTCACGAAAGATACAATGGAAGCAGTTGTTATTGCTTCTGATACGTTGCTTGATTCCAGTCTTGCTCGCATTGGCGATGGCTAGGCCGTTGTTGCAAGCTTGGAAAGACTCTAGCGATGCGAGTCCAATGAGTTTGGCAATCTTGATTGACGATTCGTTGTCGATGCACACACTAGCGACATCCGGGGACCGACCTGGAAACGAATCTTCTAGGCTTCAGCAAGCCGTTTCTCATGCACGTAAAGTGATCGAGGGACTACCGACAGGTAGCGAGGTCGCTTGGATTTGGGCTGGCAAGCCGGCGCAAATGGAGGGCGAGCATCAGCCCGCTTCTCTCTTGAAAATGCCATTCGCAGATCGGATCAGTACTCAGTCGCAGAAAGGAGAAATCGCGTCGACGATGGAACTGTCGGACGCGTTCACTCTTGCGACTCGATGGCTTGATCAAGGGACCAATTCGAAGCGGCATCTTTTGGTAATCAGTGACTTTCAAGCGAGTCAATGGAATGCGAGCACCCAAGACCTCGCGAGGGAGTTAGCGGGTACCTTTGCTAGTCGTACGGTCCCCATCCAATGGTCGTTATTTCAAGTGGCAGAACGCAGGCCGAGTGACACGCTTGCCGCGATGGCCAAGGAGCCTGATATTGCATTGGTGTCGATGGAGGCTATTCCTTCACACGTTGTTCCCAATGGAAAGATGTCTTTGACCGCAACGTTACAGAACCATTCCGATTCCACTGCCGTGGTACCTGTGGTTCTCATGGAGGGGCTTGAGGAAGTCGAGCGGCAGTCTGTATCGGTGGCTGCGAATGCGACGTCATCCGTTCGCTTTGCTTGGTCTCCTGGTTCGACTGGCGATAAGGTGCTCAAGATATATGCGGACTGGAACGACAAGACGCCGCAAGATCACTCGATGACTAGAGTGATTCGAGTCCGTGAACCGATGAGTGTTCTAATCGTCGATGGTGACCGTAAGCAAGAGGCGATGCAGAGCGAGTCGGACTTTATTCGTTTGGCGTTAACGCCGTTTTCCTTGTTGCGTGGAGAGGCTGGAGATTTGTTTACGACGCGGGTAGTGACTCCTGGCGGTTGGAATGCAGAGTCGCTGAAGAATTGTGAAGCCGTGATCTGTTGCAATGTCGGAGACTTGTCTCCAGACGAGCGAAAGTGGTTACGGACGTTCGTCGAGCAAGGGGGCGGTTTGATCTTTTGTCTTGGCGATAAAGTTCAAGCGGAAAAAGTGAATGCTTGGGAGGGGGTTTCGCAGGGTGGATTACGCATTGGAAAGATCTCGCCAAGGACACCTTGGGAGGGAGAGGTGAGTCTCACATCGGATGCCCCGTTTGAGCTTTCGCGGGCGTCTCTCGATGCATTGCGTTCCGGACGTTTTGCTGCTCGACACGAATTGCTGTTGGAAGAATCTCAAGTAACGATTGCAGCGAAATTCAGCGACAACCTCCCTTACCTGGCTCGTGCATCGATAGGGCAAGGTCGTGTTTATTGGATGCTGGCAAGTGGCGACGACGATGACAGCAACTTGCCAGCGATTCCTGTTTATCTTCCATTGATGCAGAAGATTGTGAGCACTTCGATCGACTGGCCGCCGGGGTGGAATGAGATCGCTCCTGGGGAAGCTTGGGTGGAACAGCGAAATGTTTTTGTGGAGGCAGGTGAGAAGAGTACGGCGAATCTTCAGGCGGCGAATCTTCAGGCGACAGGGCAAACCGCACAAGCTCAGCAGAACGTTTCGGTGCAGTTACCGGACTCATTGACTCGCGAGGTTTCTCTACGGGCTCAGGCCAGCGATGCAGTAGCAAGCGGGAACATCGAGAGGATCGAGTTAGGAATCAGTCGGCTCGAAGGCGTGGCGAATGCGGCTCAGGGAGATCGACGTTGGAGCAAGGTTGTTGTGATTCCAACCAAGGAACGCAGAATCGAACTTTCAAGAGGCTTGCTTTCGGCTGAGGAATTGGAGCAATTTGCCGACAATACCCAGGCTAAGCTTTATGAGGATTCAGGGAGTTGGATCTCTCAGGAGAATTCGAATGCAGCCGGAAAAGAGATTTGGACTTGGTTTTGGTTCGGTTTGCTTGTTTTGTTTCTTGCGGAAATGGTTCTGCAGCAGAAGCTCAATCCTCGTCAGACTTCGCGAGGTATCGCATGAACGCTATGCAGTTTCAAGGTTTGATTCCAGTTGCGTTGATGCTACCGCTCCTGTTGTTGGGAATGGCAGGAGTTTGGTGGTTCTACTACCGCGAATCCCGATACGCACGCAATCCTTATCGGTGGCTTTTGCCCACCCTCAGATCTCTAGCCTTTGGTTTGATTCTCGGGATGTTGTGCGGGCCTGTTTGGGTGCGCGAGTGGGTATCAGGTGAACTGAGTCGAATTGCAGTGTTGCTTGATACTTCGGCGAGCATGGAGCTCAAAGAGTCAGACACGACGGATGCTCAGTCACGGGTAACTCGTGCAAAACAGTGGCTAGAGAGTCGGTCTGAGGAAGAACTTGGTTGGCTTGATCAGCAACGTAATCGCTTTCATTTGCGGTTATTCTCGTTCGATCATGGACGTAGTGATTTAGCATCGAGCGATAGTGATTCTTCTAGTCTATGGGACTCAATGCTCCAAGGTAAGGAGAGGATTACTAAATCGATTGGCCCGGAGTTTGCCGATGGTGCAGAGACGGCCATCGGGGATGCACTTTCAGGGATGTTGCGAAGCACTGCGGGGACATCGGTCGGAAAGACTGTCGGAAAGAACGCTGAGGACACTTCATCGACTCAGGATGGAAAGGTGCTTGCAACGAATGGTCTTTCCGAGAAGCCTTATGCGGCTGTCGTCGTTTTATCTGATGGGCAGAGCAACACTGGAGAAGCTCCTTTAGCTGTTGCCGAGAGATTCAAGCAATCTGGGATCCCTGTTTTTACAATCGGTTATGGAAGGGAAGCGGAGCCGGAAGATCTTGGAGTCCTTGCGGTCGACCACAGCAAGACATTATTCGAGACCGATGCGTTTCAAGGAACAGTTACACTGAAACAACAGTTACCTGCTGGGGAAACCTATCGTATCGAAATCCAACATGAAGGACAAACAGTGTGGGGGCGGGATCTCGAATCTGATGGATCTTCGCAACGCACGATCGAGTATCGAATCCCTGGCGAGAAACTTCTCGCAACTCAAACTTTGCAATCGCGAGCGAAAGCGGTTCCGATCGATTTAAAGTTTATTGCGAAGCGACAACGGGGAGATGCTTCGCGTGAAAACGACGAACTCGAGACATCGTTATGGGGTGTTTTGCGCAAGAACCGAGTTCTGGTTCTGGATCCGCGTGGACGATGGGAATCCCGGTATATCAAAAATGCGTTTCAGCGGGATGTGGCTTGGGATTTACAAGCGATTCTCGGACCGGAGGAATTTTCAAGACAACCATTCCCACAATCTCGCGATCAGTTGATCGGACTCGATTTGATTGTGGTCACTGTCGATAGCTTTTCGAATTGGAATGAGTCGCAGTTGCGATGGCTATCGGATTACGTCTCAGATCTCGGTGGCGGATTGATATTGATTGATTCCGGGCGAGATCCGCCGAATGAAGCGATGAAGAAGGAGGATGTAGATTGGTTACCCGTCGAATATTCTGACGAGACTGCTCCAGTATCGGTTGCGACGATAGCGTTAGAGGATCCGGGAATCGAGCAACGCGCGTTCGCATTCGAACAGGATCCGGCAAGTAATCGCCAGTTATGGGAGTCGTTCCCAGCTCCGCGAATAGCAAGGCGTGTAACGCCTTCTGCTGGTGCAGAAGTCATGGTCAGCGGTAAGCTTGAGAATACTCTCTATCCGTTGATTGTAGCTAGAAGGACGGGGCAAGGACGTGTTGTTTATGTTGCCCATGATGAGTCTTGGCGAT
>JBIJCS010000248.1:0-7136 GCA_044344575.1 Pirellula sp.
AGACCGCAAAAGTTGGACGGCTAGGGCGAGTATTGTGTGGTTGTTTTGTTTAGCAGTCAGCCGTAGGCGTACCATGATCCAGCCGTCAGTCTCACGCAAAGGAGCCAAGGCGCAAAGAAGACTGCAAAAGTGGGACGGCTAGGGCGAGTTCTGTGTGGGCCGTGATTCCCATTTCCCTCACTTGTTCGATGCATTGCATTGCTTGTGAAACGTTGGGGCGTTTGATGTCATTGCAGGCCGGTTGTAAAATACCTTAGGTTTTTTGCGCAATTTTTCATGGCGGGGAAATCTCCTCTGTGGGACATTGAGGGAGGATTAAATCCCGATGTTCCCTTTCTAGGGGCGTTTGATCCTTTCCAATCATCCTTCCAACAGCATTCAATCGAGGAGTATCGCGATGGCAAAGAAAGTGCGAGTGGCCATGATCGGCCTGGGGTTCGGCTCGGAGTTCATTCCGATTTATCAGCGTCACCCCAACGCAGAGGTAGTCGCGGTTTGCCGACGCAATGAAGCCGAATTGCATGCTACGGCTGACAAGTTTGGCATTGCAAATCGTTATACCGAATACGATCAGGTTCTTGCGGATCCCACGGTTGACTTTGTTCATATCAATTCTCCCATTCCCGATCACGCTTGGATGAGCCTCAAAGCCCTCAATGCGGGTAAGCACGTGATGTGTACGGTTCCGATGGCGACGACCATTGAAGAGTGCGATCAGATTTGCGAGACGGTCGCGAAAACTGGGCTGAAGTACATGATGGCAGAGACCGTGGTTTACAGCCGTGAGTTTCTGTTTCTTAAGGAAATGTATCAGAATGGTGAGTTGGGTAAGATTCAATACTTGGCAGCTTCGCACCCACAAGACATGGATGGGTGGCCAGAGTATTGGGAACGCATGATTCCGATGCACTACGCCACGCACGTCGTTTCGCCGGTATTAGGATTGCTCAATGGTCGCGCTGAGTATGTGTCGTGTTTCGGATCGGGAACGATTCGTTCTGAGTTGGCCAAGAAATCTGGCAATCCGTTTGCAGTCGAATCATGCCATATCAAGATCAAAGATAGCGACGTAGCTGCTCACATCTGGCGTTTCCTCTTCGATACTGCTCGCCAATATCGAGAAAGCTTTGACGTTTACGGTACGAAGAAGAGTTTTGAATGGTCGCTCGTCGAGGGCAAGCCACACATCTTGCACACAGCGAAGAAGCCAGAGCATGAGATCGCCGAAGAGATTTCGGTTCCGGACTACGCCCATTTGCTTCCTGAGCCTATTCGTGCGTTTACGCAGTCGATTCAAGACGCTGACCACTTGTCGTTTATCCAAGGTGGTGGGCATGGTGGTTCACATCCTCACTTGGTTCATGAGTTCGTTAGTGCATTGGTAGAGAATCGTGATCCATGGCCCAACGCAGTGACCTCCGCGAACTGGACTTGCGTTGGTATTTGCGCACATCAAAGTGCGGTCGAAGGTGGCAAGATCGTTCAGTTGCCTGCATTTACCTTGGGATAATCCATATCGCAACTTCCAATTTCTAAAGTAACCAAATTAGGATTCTTTTATGTCAGTACAACTCAATAAAGATTCGGGCCGCATGGACCGAGCACGAGGGGGTTCCTCTCGTTGGATTGCGAAGATTGCAATCCTGATGTCGTTTTTGTTTACTTCGTTTGCGGGTGAATTTGCGCGAGCTCAAGGAACAGCTTCGAATACGGCAGCGGGTAAGCCGCTGAAGGTTTTGTTTCTTGGGGATCAAGGGCATCACAAGCCGGCGGATCTTTACCGTGTCCTCGGACCAGCGATGAAGAAATTCAGCATTGAGCTAACGTACAGCGAAGATGTACCGAGTTCGCTGAATGAAAAGCGACTTGCGGAATTCGATGCATTGTTGATCTATGCCAATATCGATCAACTTGGGCCAGAACAAGAGAAGGCGATGATGGACTATGTGGCACAAGGCCATGGAATTGTGCCATTGCATTGTGCTTCTTTCTGTTTCCGTAACTCGAAGGCTTATGTGGAACTTGTTGGTGCTCAGTTCAAAGAGCACGGTGGTGAGCGATTCTCGACGCAGATCGTAAACGCCGAGCATCCGATCATGAAGGGATTCGGTGGTTTCGAAAGCTGGGATGAGACGTACATCCATCACATGCATAACACCAACGACCGAGTTGTTCTGGAAGAACGACGTCAAGGTAAATTGGCTGAGGGGACTTCTGCTGAACCATGGACTTGGGTTCGTACGCACGGCAAGGGACGTGTCTTCTACACCGCTTGGGGCCATAACATGGATACATGGGGTAACCCCGGTTTCCAAAATTTGGTCGCGCGCGGGATCACTTGGGCTAGCCAACGTGATCCAGCAGCTCTCCCAGCATTCCGCGATACAACTCGATTCGACATCCCGAAAATGGCGGCAGCCCGAACGGATGTTGCTCCATTTACTTATTCGGATGTCGGCAAGGAGATTCCGAACTATCAACCGGGTGCTCGCGGTGGTCAAGCAGAACCGATGACCAAGATGCAAAACCCGATCCCTGCATCAGAATCGATGAAGCACTATGTCGCTCCAGAGAACTTTCAAGTGAAATTGTGGGCCATTGAGCAAGACGTATTGGAAGGTGAAGGGGACTTGAGCATCGCAGGACTCGGCGGCAAGCCGATTGCGATGAATTGGGATCACCGTGGAAGGTTATGGGTATGCGAGACCATCGACTATCCGAACGAACTCAAGCCGCAAGGCGAAGGCCGTGACCGAATCCGTATCTGTGAAGATACCAACGGAGATGGCAAGGCAGACAAGTTCACCCTCTTTGCGCAGAACATGAGTATTCCGACGGCAATCGTCGCTTACCGAGATGGCGTAATCATTCAAGACGGTACGAAGACGGTATATCTCAAGGACACCGACGGAGATGACGTGGCAGATTTTCGCCAAGAGCTCATCACCGGATGGGGGATGGGAGACACTCACGGTGGTGTTAGCAACTTCCAGTGGGGCTTGGATAACTGGGTCTGGGGGATGCAAGGGTACAACGATTCCCGACCTGTGATCAATGGAGAGCGTCAGCAAGGATTCCGACAAGGGTTCTGGCGTTTTGCCCTTTTGCCGGGTGCTTCAGATGAAACGGCTCCAGTCTTTGCAATCGGCAAGGATGGAAAGGTGCTTGCTGAGCGGACAAATGCGTTCGACAAGCACTCTGTACGCGTGTCGAAATTAGAATTCGTGCGGTCAACAAATAACAATACTTGGGGAATCGGGATCAGCGAAGATGGGTTGATCTTCGGCTCGACGGCGAATGGCAATCCAAGCATTTTTATGCCGGTACCGAACCGTTACTATGAAAAAGTATCTGGTTGGGCACCGCAGGTTTTGAGCAACATTGCGGATGGATACAAGTTCGCAACGGTCACTGATAAGGTGCGTCAAGTCGACTGGCACGGTGGATACACTGCGGCTGCAGGGCACGCGTTGTATACGGCTCGGAATTATCCAAAAGACTGGTGGAATCGCATTGCGTTTGTCTGTGAACCGACAGGTCACTTGGTCGGAAGTTTCATTCTCAATCGCGACGGGGCAGGATACCGGTCAACCAACCCGTTTAACTTAGTCGCAAGCGACGACGAATGGGCTTCGCCAATCATGGCTGAAGTCGGTCCGGATGGAAACGTTTGGTACTTGGATTGGTACAACTTCATCGTGCAACACAATCCGACACCGAATGGATTCCAGACCGGTAAGGGAAATGCTTACGAGACCAAGTTGCGTGACAAGCGTTACGGGCGGGTCTACCGTGTCGAGTACCAAGGAGAGCAAGGTCTTTCGGCTAAAGAATTGGCGGAATCGGATGCCTTGGTCCAAGGAGGCTTGAACGGAGCGGATGAGAAAAAATTGGTCGCAGCGTTGCAGCACACCAACATGTTTTGGCGCAAGGCCGCACAACGTCTTCTGATTGAAAAAGAGGCTTTGTCGGATGAGGCCATCAAGGCTTTGGTTGGGTACACCGAACGTACGAAGGTTGATGCGATTGGTATCGATCCAGCGGCGATCCATGCGATTTGGGTTCTCAGTGCACATGGTCAGTGGAATGCAGATGCAATGCTTGGCGCGCTGCGGCACCCAAGTGATGCGGTTGTACGTAACGCCATTGCGGCAGCTGAGCCGAATAGTGCAACGCTCCAAGCGATTCTCGGTAGCCGAGCATTGGAATCCGAAGATTCTCAATTGCGTCTTGCAGCGATGCTCAAACTCGCTGATTGTCCGACGCAAGCCGTCTCTACCGGGACGAAGTCCATCGGAGAGCGATTGGCGAACCCGAAGGTTGTGAGCCTTGGAGGAGGCCCAGAAGATCGTTGGCTTCTGGACGCTTGGACCAGCGCAGCGAGTTCGCATGCAGCGGAGATCCTTCCCCGGTTAATTCAAGATAAGGGGTTGCAACCGAGTCCAGAATTTCTCAATCGTATTGCGATTGTCGCCGAACATGCTGCTCGCAATAAACTCTCGCCGCAAGCCTTCAGCGGATTGATCGTCAAGGATTCCAATCCACAGATCACCGGTGCGGTGATTCGCGGACTCGTTGAAGGGTGGCCTAAGGACTACCAAGTGACCTTGCCCGAGGAGATCAGCAATCGATTGGTTTCTGATTGGCTTTCTGGAGATATGCCGCTGGAAGCTAAGGGTCAAGTGGTTCAGTTGGCAAGTGCTTTGGGAGTGAAGAAGCTCGATGAGGCCATTGCTTCGATTCGCAAAGAATTGGTCGAACGACTAGGCAAGCAAGATTCGCAGATTGACGAGCGGATTCAAGCTGCTCGTCAAATGGTGATCCTCGAGGCGATCAACCCAAAGGTGGTCGATACGTTGCTTGAGCAAGTCACCCCGCAATCGACTCCAGAGTTTTCGGCCGGTATCGTTGCAGCTCTTGGGGCATCGAAAGCTCCAGGCTTGACGAAAGCACTGATTGAAAAGTCAAGATCTCTGCCACCAGACTTCTTGAGAAATGGCATCCGTGTGATGTTGGCTCGCCCAGACTCCACCAAGGATTTGATCGAGTCGATCGAAGGGGGCGCGTTGAGTATCAACGACTTGCAACTCGATCAGCGACAACTCCTTCGCGATTATCCAGATGCAAAGATTCGTGAAAAGGCTCTCGCCATGATGAAGTCTTCTGGCGGAATCCCGAATGCGGATCGTCAGCGACTTGTGACCGCTTGGACCGATACGACCCATGACAAGGGGAATGCAAACAACGGGAAACTGATTTATCAAAAGCACTGTGCGTTGTGCCATAAGCACGGCGAGATGGGGAACCAAATTGGTCCTGAACTCACCGGAATGTCGGTGCATCCAAAAGAAGAGCTTTTGATCAATATCTTGGATCCTAATCGCAGCGTCGAAGGTAACTTCCGAACCTACAACGTGCAAACGACCGATGGAACTGTGGTCACCGGAATGATGGCAGGGGAAAGCAAAACCTCCATCGAACTGATCAATGTTCAAGGTAAGCGCGAAGTGGTACTGCGTGAAGATATCGAACGGATGACCGGATCTCAGAAGTCGTTGATGCCTGAAGGCTTTGAAAGCCAGATGACCAAAGATGAGATGAAGGACTTGCTCGAATTCCTCACAAGCAAAGGCAAGTACGTTCCGTTGTCGATCGCTTCGGTCGCAACCTCGATCACCTCCCGTGGGATGTTCTTCGATCCTTCAGGGGTGGTCGAACGCTTGGTGTTCCCAGATTGGAAGCCCAAGTTGTTTAAGGGAGTACCTTTTGTGTTGATCGATCCGCAAGATGGTCGCGTTCCGAATGCGATCATGTTGTTTGGCCCCAATGGAGTCATGGCACCCAAGATGCCGAAGAGCGTCGATGTGACGTGCAACGCCTCAGCGGTCTCCATCCACTTTCTTAGTGGTGTTGGAGGTTGGTCTTGGCCGGCAACTCGCGAAGGTTCGACGAGCATGATTGTTCGTATCACCTATGAGGATGATTCCACGGAAGAGCATCCGCTGATCAACGGTGAGCATTTTGCCGACTATATTCGTCGCGTGGATGTACCGAAGAGTGAGTTTGCATTCGATCTTGATGGTCGACAGATTCGGTATTTCTCCGTTCAACCGAAGGAGAAGAAGCCGATGAAGAAGATCAGCTTGATCAAGGGGCGAGACGCATCGGCACCGGTTGTTATGGCGATGACGCTCCAGACCGAATAGTGCAAAGCAGTACCGAGCAATACCGACGCTAAGTGGGATTTACTCGGTCGAATGCATGCGAGCCCAGGGGGGAAGATGGTTGTTCCACCTCCCTGGGCTTTCTTTATTTCCAGCGACACCTTTTACCCAGCCGATAGGTTTATTGCGCCACCGGGCAGTTGCCCATCCAGATTCGATCTGTTGTGATAGAGTTCCTTCGATCGCTTGTCCCTGAACGAATCGCACTGCTTGAGGATCTTCTAGATTCGCGATTGCGTGAGGGACAAAAAAGCGATCTTGTAGCATAGCGAGTGCATGGTAGGGTTCGATTTGCCCAGCATGTTTCAGGCTAGATCGATTTGTGGTTGAAGAGTTGGTTCCAAAGGTCTTGGAAGAGCACAAGACAGATCCTGAACCGAGTTCAGGGAACTCTGTGGAGAACGCTGCAGCACCGGGTTCGAATCCGATGATTTTGGTATCGCTAGAACCATGGTGAGCTTGCAATCGCAAGGAGCAGCTTCCCAAGTGTTCTTCGATTCGTTGGGTGATGTCGAAGTCCTTTTTTGAGGGACTACTTTTCCGTGGCGAGCGAAGAGAACGTGCGTTCTTGGCGGGCTTTTCGCGTCCGGAATAAGCGTGACTTGGGGCTTGTGTTTCATGGGCCTCGAATGCACGTTCGGGGTCCCAATTTTCAGTAGCCTGAAGGGCAGCGGCGAACCCACCAGAGCAGGGATCCCGATGCGGCCAGAGTCGCCAGCAACCTTCATGGATTTTCGATCGCCAGGGATCAAGTTCGCGGACCGATGCGGGGAGCCACAAATCGGGGAATTGATCGAGCATCCAACGAACTTGGTCTTCGTTCTCTTCGATGGAGAACGTACAAGTAGAGAATAGGAGTCTCCCGCCTGGTCGGACCATTGTCATCGCATGGCGTAGGATTCTCTGGGCGCG
>JBIJCS010000279.1:0-6599 GCA_044344575.1 Pirellula sp.
TAGGACGCTCAGGGTTGATTTTTCTTGGGTTGTTTGTGCGAAGGCAGCTGTGCAGAGGGTGTACGAGACGATGGTGTACGAGACGATGGTGTACGAGACGATGGTGTACGAGACGATGGTGTAAGAGAAGAGGACATGTGCAAGGGAAGTTAGTGCATAGGGGAGTCTGTTGACCGCAGGGTTCAGCAGTTTGGTTTTTTGCAGGAGTGCGGCGGTCAATGAGTGGTGACCAAGCATGATATAGTTAGCGTTCGTAGATAGGTAGGAATCGAAAGTTCAGTGCGAGAGCGAGGAGAGACATACTGGTAGCGACGGGAGCGCCGTAGTTACCATCGAAGTGGCCATCGCCGCGTTGTTTTTCTTTTAGGTCTCGGATGAGGGTTTTGTTCCATTTTTCCCAGGCGGCGATATCGGATTGAAACAGTGCTTGGGCTTTGTAGTAGGCGGTATATTCACCGTAGTGATCACTGACTTCGTTTGAATCGAGTGATTTCAGGTAGGATGAGGTTGCTTTGAATTCTTTGAGATCTTTTCTGCCAGAGATGCTGTAGACGAGTGTTGCGATGGAGACGCGTGCGGGAGAGGAATCGAAACCGCCTAGTCCCCCGGCGTAGGCGACTTGGCCGCTGGAGGAAGTCATCGAGGTGAAGTATTCGATGGCTTTATCGATGGATTTGTCTGGTACTTCGATACCTGCGTTTCGTGCTGCGAGGAGTCCGACCATGACGGAACCGGAGACGGAGGTATCGGCATCGGATGCGTCAGGGGAGTATCGCCAGGCGCCGAGGGTATTTTTGTTTTGGCTTGTGATCGCAGTTCGAACTGCGAGTTCGAGAGCTTCGCCAATTGAGCGGTGTTTACCTTCTTTGCGAGTGACTCCATCCCAGAGGCGTCGTTCGTCGACTGCACCGTATGCTTCGGCGAGGGCGAGCATAGCGAATCCGTGGTGGTACATGCTTGAGCCCAGGTAGCCGGTAGAAGCGTTTTGGTCTTCGATGATGGCGCGGATACCTTTTTTGATGATTTCGTTGTGCATTCCGTAGTTGGGGTCTTCGCCATAAGCGAGGAAGGCCATGGTAGCCAGGCCGGTGACACCTGGTCCGCTTTCGCCGCCTTTCCATCGACCGGTTGCGTCTTGGTTATTTTCGAGCCATTGCAATCCGCGTTCGTAGATTTCGCGTACGTCTCTGGGTACGGCTTGGCCTTGGAAAGCATTTTCTCGCAGTGGGTTTTGTGCGAGGGTTGGCTTGATGTTGAGCAGTAGCGAGATCGAGATGATGGTGAGGAGGCTCGCGAGTCGTTGTGGAAAAAGTGACGTGAGCGTGTGATAGAGTTTCATGGTTTGTTTGGGATCAGGCGGAGAATTCTGCTGCTTGGAACGTGTTGCGTCGCGGTGTTATGTGTTGGGGTGTTATGTGTTGGGGTGTGGTAGTTTGGTTACCATTCTTCGCCGAATTCACGGACGACGAGTTGCAGTTCATCGGTGGTTTCTAGGGGTTTTTTCAGTTCAGCGATTTGTTCGTTGGAGAAGAGGTTTTGTTTTTCTTTATCGGGGAAGGACTGGAGCGTTTGCCAAGCGCGTTCGAGAGTTTTCCAGCTTTCGGGTTGTGACTGTGTATAGGGTAGTAGTTTCTCGCGTTGTTTGGAGGTGAGGCCAAGTCGTCTGGAGATACGAAGGACTGTTTCGAGCCGTGTTGTTTGATCGCGGTATTCTGTGCGTTTTTCGGTTTCTGTTTTGATGGCGGATTGTTGGGTTTCGGAGAGGTTGGTGGAGAGGACTTTTTGCCAGAGGAAAGGGTCGGTTTTGTTGAGCATTCTGGGTTGGTATTTTTGGGTGAGTTTGTGGATGCGGTTGTAGAACTCTTGGTATTCTTCTTGGGTTGGATTGCGTGGGGCTTGGGAAGCTAGCGTAAGGACTTCGGTTTTGAAGCGTTGGATTTCAAGGTCTGCGGTGGCTTGTACTTTTTCTCGGATGGATTGATCGAGTCCGCAGATGAGTTCGATTCGGTTTAGGGAGATGCGAGCGCGTCTGCGTTGGAATTGTTCGAAGGATGATTCGGAGCCACCGAGTTGGCTGTAGATCACATCGATCCATCGATCGGGATCCATGGTGAAGTTGACCATGGCATTTTTGGGTGGTGGTGGGGTCTCGTCTTCTGGTTCGGGGGTATTTCGATCGAAGATACGGGGGATCTTTTCGGATGGTGTTGTATCTTCTGATTTTTTGTTTGTGACGTTGGGTGCTGTTTGCGGATTGGGTTGGTTTTTGTTTTTTGGGTCTTGGGCGTAGCCGCGAGGGGTCATCAGCGCGAGGGAAAAGCAGAGCGCAGAGAGCAGCAGAACGTACCAAAAGCGATGCTTGTTCAGGGGTTTTTGCATCATGGTTTTTGTCCTGCGGGAGTGGGTGCTTCGATGGAGATCGATTGATCGCTTTCGACCCCTGCGACTTCGAAGCGTTCGTTGAGGCTTTTTGAGGGTAGGTCGGTAGCTCCGCCTGAGGTGTAGTATTCTTGGCGTAGGGAATTTGGGTCGCTACCTGCGGTGCGTTGGGATTCGCTTAGGATGGAGCTGATCCAAGCGAATTTCGTTTCGGGGGTGGTACCGTGGCGGTACATGACCCACCAAGCTTCTTTCCAACGTTCGAGGAGAAGTTTTTCGGCTTCTTGCATTTGGGTTGAGGACAGTCCGTATTTGCGTTCGGCGTCGGCGACCATTTTTCCGATAACGACTCGGCGGCGGAGGGCATTGCGGCTTTCGATTTCTTCATCCCAGGTTTTTTTTTGATCTTCGGAGAGGGAGGTGGAGGCTTGCACCCAGGCTTTGACTGCGTTTTCGACGCGGAATTCGAAGTCGACACCGCCGCGTTGGTTAGATTCAGCGTAGCTACGGAAGGTGGAGGCGAGTTTTGACTTCCATTGGGATTCGACGGTATCGACAAGTTCTTTGGCTTGTTCTGGATTGAGTTTGCAGACGCTGTGCAGTGCGTACAGTTCTTGTTGGATCAGGCCGCGGGTCCAGCGTCGAGCGGCGAGATCTTTATCGTTGAGAACTGGAGCAGGAGCGGCGAGGGCGACGGCGGCACGGATAGCTGGTTTGAGTTGGATAGCTGGTTTGAGTTGGATTGCTGGGATTGCTTGAGCGGCTGGTCGTTGTGGTGCTGCGGGTGCTTCGACTTGGGCAAACCCGATGGGGATATGCAAAGCGAGAGAGCAGCACATTGTAGTGCACAAGCGTTTTAGATTGCGCGATAGTGAATTGGAGAAAGCTAGGCTTAGGGAGATCATTGTCGTCGGTCGATCTTTTCGAAGTATTGATCTAGTCCGTAGCGGAATTCTTCGGGGAGAGTGGACGTGGAGGTACCGGTTGTTTGTTCGATGCGATGATCTTCGCGTAGTTCCTTTTCGTTGACACCTGGTCCGACCATAGCGATAGCGGCATCGGAGGTATCCCCGGAGCCACCGCCACCTGGGTTCGCCCCTCCGCCACCTCCGCCACCTTTTGGATTGACACGTTTGCTGGAGAGGAGTAGTTCGATGGCTTCTGTTTCAGCGGCGAGGGCGGCTTTGCCTGTATCGGGTCGTTTGAGGATGTTTGCTGCATCGTTCATGGCGAGTTCGACTTGTTGCATGAGTTCGATTTCTTTACCGAATTCTTCGTCGGCGTTGGGTAGTTCAGCGATACGATCGGCGACGGCAGAGATTCGGTCGCGGAGTTCGTACTGTGATTTTCCGAGTTCTTGAACGGACTTTTGGTATTGTTCGGTTGGAGCGGCGGGTTTGGCTTGTTCTGCCACGCGTGTGCGTTCACGGAGGTTCATTTCACCTTCGAGGATTTGCATAACTTCCAGGACGATGGATGGAGGGAGAGAGCCTTTGGATTTTCCGCCTGGGCATTGTCCTTTGGCGGCGGGGTCGAC
Source organism: Pirellula sp. (assembly GCA_044344575.1). Classification (GTDB taxonomy): domain Bacteria; phylum Planctomycetota; class Planctomycetia; order Pirellulales; family Pirellulaceae; genus JBKCUI01. Next base: position 3,917 of record JBIJCS010000279.1, read on the forward strand.
GAGGTCTTCGGCCCAGCGGTCGAAGGTATCGGACCAGAATTCGGCTTCTGCGATTGCGATGCCTTGTTGTTCGATGACTTCGGAGGATAGTTTTCTCAGTCCCGCCATGGGGTCTTCTTTTTGGATGTCATCGAGGACATCGCGGAACTTGACCATTGGACGTCGTTCGTGGAAGGATTCGAGGTCATCGATGATTTGGCCGACGTTATTCAGCGCGTTGTTTTCGCGAGCGGAGAGTTGTTCGAGTGTTTCGCGGTCTTCGGATTTGAATCGTTTTGCGCGAGAGCCGAAGACATTTGGAACGGTGTTGCTGACGGAGTCGGCGACAGCGATTTGTTCGCGAGCGGCGGCTTTGAAGCGTTTGACGAGGGTACTACCTTCGAGGTTTGCCATAACCTTGTTGAGTTCGTCGGAGACTTTATCGAATTCTTCGAGGAGAGCGAGTTGTTGTTCGACGGCTTGATCGATGGCTTCTGGGGATTCGGGTTGTTTCTGGTCGTTTGATTTTGGTTTAGCGCCGGTGAGGGTGGTGGTGGGTAGTCCGAGGCTTGGGTTTGACGGTTTCTTTTTGGCGGGGTCTTCTTCGTTGGCTACGTTTTGGTTTGGTTGTTGGGTGGATTCTGCATCCACGACGCGAGGCGTATTGGGTGATGGTTTGTTTTTGTCGTCATCTTGTTGGCTAGCGGGATCACCAGCGGAGTCATTGCGGTTGGAGCCTGCGATTTTGGGAGGTTCGGTTGGTTGAGTATTTTTGGATGGGTCTGCATTCTTAGCAGCTTGTTTGAGTAGGTTTGCAACGGATGGCATTCGGCTGGCGGAGATTTCTTTGAGGATCTTTTGCATTTCGGCCCATTTTTCGAGGTGACCGACACCGATTTCGGAATTGCGAGCGGCTTGTCGCAGGAGGTCTTCGCCTCGTTGGGTGAGGTTAGAGAGGCGTCGGGCGTTAGCGGCTTCTGCGGAGGCTTGTTGTTCGATTTGTTTGACGACATCGGGGTTTGCGAGTTGGTCTTCTGCGAGGCTACGCAGTTTCTTGTTGGTTTCGAGGAGTTGCAATTCGCGGTCTCTGACTTCGAGGGCTTCGCGTTGCCAGCGGTTGAATTGTTGGAGGACCCAGAGAGCGTGGTCGGATGGGTTGAGGACCATCAGGAGGAATGGGTTGGAGTAGATACGATTTCTTCCTGGCAGGAAGTCTTCGACGAAGACGCGCACTTCGAGTGCTTGTGGTTCGATTCCCAGTGCGTTTGCTTGGAAGACAGCGTCAGCATCGACGCGTTGGCTTGCGGCTCCCCCAGCGATGAGGATTTGTTCGCCTTCTGTTTTTTTGGGGTTTGTAGTGCCTTCTGCGGTGCGCCATTCGAGGCCGATTTGTTTCACGCCGAAGTCATCGGATGCGTGGACTTGGAATTTGAGTTGTTCGGATTCGAGGAGGACTTTTGCGCGAGGCAGGCCTTCGGTGTAGACGGTAGGTTCTTCGTCGGGACGGATGGTGACATTTAGGGGGAATGGAGATTTGGACGAGAGTCCGAGTTGGTCGGTCCATCGCACGGAGTGTGTTGCGGTTTGGCTATCTTTCAGGGGGTTAGAATCGAATCGTTCGGCGGAGACGTTCAAGTTTTGCGAATCGAGGGTTACGGCTTGTAGTTCTCGGGATGCTTGTCCTTCGAGTCTGTAGCTTGCGCCTTGCACGAGAGTGATCGATCCGCTGCGGACGTCTTTGGTGATCGTTTCTGGAAGTTGGAGATAATCGGGCAGTTGGACTTTGGCTGCAGCCGCTATGAGTTCGGGGCGGGTGGTTGGTTGGATTTCGATGGAGGGAGTAGCATCACCGATGCGGAGTTGTGCTTTTGCGTTTCGAATCATGGGTGGTAGTTCGAATTTGTACGCATCTGCATGTAGGGAGCTTTCGATGGGGGGCAGGCCTGGGAGCCAGAGTTTAGCGGAAGCGGGTTTCCAGTTGGTGTTTTTGGTTAGAGGTATGGAGAGGGTGATGGATTCGCCGTGGGGGACGATCCATTGCTTTGGTAGTTCTGCGACTTTGGCGAAGGTGAATCGATCGATGTTGCTCCAGGGGGAGAGGAATCGGGCCCAAGCGTTGGAGGCAGCGGCGGGGTAGAGGAGACCCAGAGTGCAGGTAGTGGCAGCGAGAAAGCCTGCGAAGCTGAGCCATCGTTTGTGGTAGCTTTTGGGTGCTGCAGTGGTGAGGTCTTGTTTTGCGGCGACGGAGGCGACTTGATCGAGAGCAGCGCGGCAGAGAGCGGGAGAGCGTTTTTGTTCATGGGGATTGGAAGCCAGTTCGATTGCGCTCAGGAGAGAGTCACCGAGGGAGGGCAATTTGAGGGTCATCAGTTTTGCGAGGGACGCGTGTGTACGATAGCGAAGGATCCATCGTTCGATCCACCATGGAAGGGTAGCGACGCTTAGAGCGGCAGCGGCCCAGATCGTCCAGCGTGCCCAGGAGGGGATATCGATCCAGCGGTCGAGAGCGAAGACGACGAGGAAGCCGGTCAGGATACCGGCGAGTGCCATTCCGACGCTTTCCATGACCTTGGTACTTCGCAGGTGTTTGCGGAAGGCTTGGAGTTGACGGTCGAGGGATTCGGGAAGTTGGATATTTTTGGTTGGGATATCGCTCATTGGTTCCAGCACATTCCTGTCAGGCAGTGGTAGGGGCGGCTATCGG
>JBIJCS010000249.1:0-7106 GCA_044344575.1 Pirellula sp.
GTCGGCAATCAACGGGATAAAACGGTCTTCTGGACGGGGGACTTGGATAAGCACCCCTTCGACGAGTTTGACTTCCGCTGGGGACGCGCTTGCGGTCGAACATGCCAAAGGTATTCCTTGGCCATCAGCCACCACCATCCACTTGGTTCCCTTTCCACGCTTGGTTTTCCCAACGTCGAAGCCCCTGTTTTAGCAGGAGCAAAACTCCCATCGACAAACACTTCGTCCCAATCCAGTCGTCCTTGCTGATCGAGTCGGTCCAAAAAAGAGTACCACATTTCAATGAAGACACCTGCATCCATCCATTCGTTCATGCGCCGCCAACAGGTACTTGGTGAGGGGAATTCATCTGGGAGGTCACGCCATCGAGTGCCACTTCGCAGCACCCATAAAATCCCCTCAAAGCACTTCCGATCATCCGCTGGAGGGCGCCCACCTTTGGGTGAGTACACAGGTTCAGGGATTAAGGGGCTTATGTGTTTCCACTGCTCGTCTCCACTGCTCGTCTCCACTGCTCGTCTCCACTGCTAGTCTCCACTGCTAGTCTCCACTGCTAGTCTCCACTGCTAGTCTCCACTGCTAGTCCGTGAGCAAGCTTCGGTTCTTCGGCATCGAGTATCTCCTTACGATGTCGAATCTACCCAAATTTACATTCCCGTGAAAACATCAATCCAAACAGGTTTTGAAACCGCTTCTAGGAAGGGATCGATTTGATGCGTTGGCGATAGTTTTCGAGTTGGGTAACGTGATCGGAGTGAAAGGGGACCCCCTGCCCTGCGTTGGGTTCTTCGGGAACCATCCACAGCTGGATTCTGTGCAGTAGTTCATCAATTCCCTGTCCGGTTCGGGAGCTTACGCTCGCCATATCTTCAGGCTTGTCTATGGGTGGAGTGAGTCTCGTCTGAGAATGGGTTTTATTCTCTAAGGGTAAGAGATCGGATTTGGTGTAGAGCAATTTGCATTGAGATTGCATTCTGGAGGTGGTGTGTCTTTCTTTGGCTAGGAGTATACGGTGGTAGATTGCTTGATGATCTTCTGTCCAACCTTGGCTGGAGTCGACGAGCATAAGGATTAGATCTGATTGAGCGAATGCGCGTTCTGCTCGGTCTACGCCAGCTTGTTCGATTTCATCTTCGGTGTGACGAATTCCTGCTGAGTCAAGCAAGCGTACGGGCCAACCTCCGATGCTCGTTTCTTCTGCGAGTAGATCTCGTGTCGTTCCGGCTTGGGCGTGTACGATCGCTCGTTGGTATCCTAGCAGTCGGTTGAGCAGGCTGCTTTTGCCGACATTCGGGGGTCCGCAGAGGATCACCGTGAATGGAGAGATTAAATGCATTCCCAAACTGCTCCATCGTTCTAGAGCGTGGATTGCTTGGATCGCTTGGGCTGTCTCTCTACGTGCAATCAAGGATTCGATTTTGAGGAAGGCTTGTCTTAGAGCTCCGGCTTGTTGCTCAAGAAGAATGCGGGTGGTTTTCAGGGTTTTTGCGCGTTGTAGTGCTAGGGTCGCTTGGGCGGTAATCGCATCTTGAGTTTGCCGCATGCTCCATTGTGACTGCGAGAGAACATCAAATCCGAAGGCCTGTAAGGAGTTCATGATTGTCGTCGCAGCGACCATTCCCCCGTGGCAGTGGAGTTCCACTGAATTTGGTTTGGTTTTGCAGACAACAACGGACTCACCGATGGCATTCCGTGAGTCTGGATTCGAGGCGGTTGGAAGGGTTGCAAGGAATCCGTAGCGGATCGCATTGAGTGGCAGTTGCTGTGACTTGGATGCTGGAGACCAGTGTGCGGCGAGCCATGCCTCGACTTTTGGACCTTGGATTTCGATCACAGCGATGGCGGCGGGGAGATCGCCAGTGAGTTTTACGGCGACGGACTGAGTCGGTTCTTGCATCGATTATTTTCCGAGGCTTTTGAATAGTTCGATGGCTCGATTCTCAAATCGATCTTGCCAAGATGCATCGAGGATGCAATCGCTATCTTCTTGTGCTCCACCTAGATTTTTCAGTTGATCAGCGGTTGGGCAATAGTAGATGTAGCCATTGGTATAGCCGGATACGAAGACGGGAGGGATTGACGGCGAGATGTGGCTCATTGCATTCTGGACATTCAGGCCAATTTGAACGGTAAGTTCACCTGGGAAGGTAAGGAGTCGGAAGTCACCGATTCGAATTGCGCAGACTTCTGCGTCGATCGTTCGTTTGGGTGCGGTCGAGTTATCGCGTTGATGTTTTCGGAGCAGAGCAAGATTCGTTTGCAGGCGAGTGAGGTTTTCCATGGTGTGAATATTTGCGATATAGGCTTGGACGTTGCGTCGGTTTTCTGCGTCCATACGTCGAAGGTCTTCTTGGCCTCGTTGGGATTCGGAGAGATAAGCGTGTGAGGAGTAGCTGGGGTATTGCTCGTCGAGACGTTGTTTGACGACGAGGGGAAGGAATGTTTTGAGATTAAGGCTGGTACCTTGGAGAGCGTTAACGAGTCGTTCTCGTTGGGTTTCCATTTCTTCGATTTTCGTTGCGAGGTCTGCGCGAGGGAGTTCAAGGATCGTGGATTGGAACGCGAGTGTAGCGTTTTCGGTTGTTTCGATCTTGCGAACCGTCTGTAAAGTGCTCAGGCCCAGCAGATGTCCGTGCCATTGTGCGTCTCTGGGGTGGTCGACTTCTTTGTACCAGCGGGGGTTGATATCACCTCCACAGCCTTGAAAGAAGATGGCCAGGGCTCCATTTCCTAGCCCTTCTTCGATGACTTGGGAGGCAAAGCCGACGATATCAGCGGTGTTTCCGCCGTTTGCGACACCTTGGATGGGGTGGCAAGCGAATTGGTAGAGGACTGCGAGGGGTGAGCCATCGAGACGGTCTAGGCGTAGGGTAGCAATTTTGGGGTCGACTGGGCCGACTTGTGCGACTTGGTCATCTGGTGGTAATGAGTATGCGTGACGAACGTCGACTTCACTTCCATCTTTCATTTTGAGTCGTCGGTTTTCCATGATGCGGTTTTCGTGACCGACAGCGGAACCGATTCGGACTGTTTGCAAGTTCGCTTGGGCCATTTCGATGGCTTGGAGGGTACGCTCCGCGACATCCTTGCATACGATGCCGTGGCAGTGGCTTGCGTTGATCACAATATGCGAACCGGGGATTCCGAGTTCTTTTTCTGCGCGTCGTCGGACGGAGGGAAGGTAGTCGTTTGGGATATGGCCGATTTCACCGATCGCGACGGCATCGACGCCGACGAGTACGACTTGGGTGTTGTCGTCTTGCAAGACGAGGGCTTTTGCGTAGAGCGGGTCGTTGACGGGGCCGGCGGTTCGGTCGGTGATCTCAACTTTTGCGACTCCGGCTTTTAAGTTTGTGGGTGATTGGGCTTGGGTGGGCACGCTATGCAGGAGTGAAAGCGTTGCCAAGGCGAGGATAGCGATCGAGGTGCGAGAGGTATTGGCCGGATGGATAGGGAGAGGGTTCATGGTGGTTTAGGTGGATCGGGTGTTTGGGTTACGTGGGAGCATCCAAGCGCTAGGGTGTTGAGTCATACCGACATGTGGATAGTAGGATTGTGCGGCGGGGGCGGCCAGTAGGATGAGGTTTGTGTTTAGACCTGCTTGTCGGTGGGTATATGCGATGAGTTCTTTGCCGATGCCTTGGCATTGGAAGGATTGGTCGACGGCGAGGTCGGAGAGGTAGGTGCAGTAATGGAAGTCCGAGATTGCGCGAGAGATGCCGATGAGGAGGCCGTTGCTGGTTCGGGCGGTGATGAGGACATCGGCGTTTTTGAGCATCCCAGTGATGGTTTCGGGTTCATCGATGGGTCGGCGGAGACTAAGGGTGGATCTTCGCAGGCAGTCGAGAAATTCTTCGGGGGAGAGATCGAGTTCATTTTGGTAGTGAAACATTGTGGTAGGAGGCTGTTTAAGGCTTGTCGGACGCGTGGTGTGCGAATAAAACGGACGGAGACAAATCTATGGGAATTAGTGGTTTAGCGATGATATTTTGGAAAAAGAAAAAGACAGCTTCTGAATTGGGTTCAACGGGGGCACAGGGGAGTATACCAGAGGCTGGTAGCGAGGGAGATGCGTTGGGTTCGGCCCAAGGTTCTGCGGACAGTGGTGGTGGGGGGCCAGTGAGCGACAGTCGGGAAGTGAGTGGCCGGGAAGTGAGTGGCCGGGGCAGTGACGGCCAGGGAGGGGGTAAGGAGGGTTGGTTTCGGCGTGCGTTGAAGAAGACGACGACCTTATTCCGAACGGACATACGGGATTTGTGGAAGTCGGAGGGGGAGTTAGTCGACGATGCGTTTTTGGAGAATCTGTATGCGATTTTGATACGGACGGACATGGGTCCGGGGATGGCTGGGAAGATTCGCGATGACATTCGCGATCAGTATCGCAGTCGTCGGGTGCATCAGGAGGACGTTCTGGGGGTCATTCGTCAGCGAGTATCGCAGAGTTTGAAGGATCGTGGGGGGACTTTACGCATGTCGGATGGGAAGCCGACGGTGATTTTGGTAGTGGGGGTGAATGGATCGGGCAAGACGACTTCGATTGCCAAGTTAGCCTATCGATTGCAGCGTAGTGGGAAGAGGGTTTTGTTGGCTGCTGGGGATACATTTCGCGCGGCTGCGGTGGAGCAGCTCAAGGTATGGTCGGATCGAATTGGGTGTGAGATAGTGATGGGTGAGCAGGGAGTGGATCCTGGATCGGTGGCATTTAAGGCGATGCAACGTGCGGTGAGCGAGGGGTTTGATGTATGTATTGTGGATACTGCGGGGCGATTGCAGACGCAGAGTCATTTGATGCAGCAGTTGGAGAAGGTCAAGCGGGTATTGCAAAAGCACGTAGAGTCAGCGCCGCATGAGGTCTTGTTGGTGTTGGATGCGACGGCGGGGCAGAATGCGATCAGTCAAGCGAAGGGGTTTTCCGAGGCGGCGGGTTGTACGGGGATAGTGTTGTCGAAGTTGGACGGTACGGCGAAGGGTGGGGTGATTATTCCGATAGCGGAGCAGTTTGGGTTGCCGGTGAAGTTCATTGGGTTGGGGGAGAGTTTGGAGGATTTGCAAGAGTTCTCGCCGGATGACTTTGTCAGTGCGTTGTTTACTGACCCTGAGGGGGTTTAGGTTCGCGCGATCGCTGTGGATAGGTTTAGATCGATAGCGTAAGAAAGAGAGAGAGCAACGTGGAGTCAGCGCAGGGGGGGTATGCATCAAAGGTTTTGGGGCTTGAGGCACGCATCGCGAAGGGTGAGGCTACTTCGAAGAAGATTTCACGCGGGCGGTTAGGTACAGCATTACCGGGTTTAGCTTTGTTGATAGCAGGTTTTAGTGAGCCGCAGTTACCGGATTTGGTTTGGCAGTTTGGTGCTTTGTTGATGGTATGTTTTCTTGGGCTTGCGACATGGCAGGAGAATTTGCGGAGCAGCATTGACTGGAGTGTGCAGCAGTTAGGTTTTTATCGAAGGATGTTAGCGCGTTGTTCGCGGAGTTGGGAGGGGTTGCCAGCGTTACCTACGGAGATGGTCGCGGCGGGGTATGCGAGCGATTTATCGAAGGACATTGACTTGTTTGGTGATCGTTCGTTATTTCGTTGGTTCTCGTTAGCGGTTACGGAGTCCGGGGCGCGGACGATTGCAGAGTGGATGACGCGTTGGGTGTCTGTGGGAGAGATTGTACGCAGGCAGGATGCGGTTCGAGAGCTTGCACAGAAGCGGCGATGGCGAGAGGAGTTTTGGGATGCTGCGTTGGGTTTTCGCGGCTGTGATACTTCTCCGGAGAAGCTAGCTGCTTGGGGAACGAGTTCGATGTATTTGCGAGCGCGGCGAGGGTTGCGAATCGCGAGTTGGGTGGGGCCTGCGATTGCATGTTTAGGGATACTGTTGGTTGTTGTTGGTGGGATTAGCAGGCAGGCCGTATGGTTCAACAGTGGATTTGTGCTGTTTTTGGTTGGGGTCGCGATCAATTTGCTGCTCACGTTGGGGGTGATTGGACGAATCCACGACATGTTTGTTCAGATCGGGAGAGCGAACCGCGAATTGGCTTCGTTATCGGAGTTATTTCGGTTGGTCGAGGAGTTAGCACCGCAGTCCTCGATGCTTCGGGAGTTGCATGGTGAGTTTGTGGGAGATGGGGTGCGAGCGACGACGGCGATTGAGGCATTGCAACGACGGATGGGGTTTGCGGGGATACAGAGGAATCCGTTGTTCTTTATTCCGTATTGGATCATGCAGTTGATCGTGTTGTGGGATTTTAGAGTGTTGGAGATGTTAGAGTCATGGAAGTTGCGTTATGGTGGACGGATAGGGGGATGGGTTGAGGCGTTGGGTAAGATCGAGTCGATTTCTAGTGGTGGGGCGGTAGCGGACGAGAATGGTGCTTGGGGGTATCCGCGATGGGTGGATAGTTCATCGCGTGATCTTGAAGTGACGGGATTGGGTCATCCGTTGTTAGCGGATGGCAAGCGAGTGTTGAATGATTTGGTGATGCGTGAGGAGCGACCCTTGTTGTTGGTCACTGGCAGCAACATGGCGGGCAAATCCACCCTGCTGCGATCGTTAGGGATCAACACGGTCTTGGGGCGTTTAGGTAGTCCGGTAGCTTGTCAGGTTTGGGCTGGCCCGAATTGTGCTTTGGCTTCGAGCATCCGTGTTCAGGACAGTCTGCAGGATGGGGTATCCTTTTTCATGGCGGAGCTCAAACGATTGCGAGCGATAGTTGACGCGACGCGGGAGAATCAGGTGGTATTAGGTAGAACGACGATGGTGTTGCTCGACGAGATTTTGCAGGGGACGAATTCCCGCGAGAGGCAGATTGCGGTCGAGCAGGTGCTTGAGCAATTGGTGGAGTTAGGTGCGTTGGTGGTAACGAGTACGCATGATTTGGAGTTGGCAGGTTGTACGGGGGTGGAGCAGATCGCGCAAGTGGTTCATTTTCGCGAGTATTTTGAGAAGACGGAGCAAGGTGAGCAGATGCGATTTGACTACAAGATGCATCCTGGGGTGACCCCGACGACCAATGCTTTGAAGTTATTAGAAATGGTAGGATTGGCGAAGCGAGGTCGATAAATATGGTTTGCAGGGAGGTGGATAGACCGTAGAATTTGGGGCTTACGTTTGGATGGA
>JBIJCS010000662.1:0-7104 GCA_044344575.1 Pirellula sp.
CACCATCACGGCGAATGGACTTCTCTACTATGGGAACGCCAACGTCTACATCGGTAGTTCCAACGAAGATGCAAACTTGGTCGGAAACTCGATCAGCGATTCACTCGGTTACGGTATCGATATGCAGGGGGCACGTGGCCGGATTCAGGGTAATGAGATCTTCGGAAATCAAAATGGAATCTACAGTTACTACCCTTACAACCTACCCGTCGCTGATCGTATCGAGATCACGGGAAACCAGATCCACCATAACGCTGAAGTAGGAGTGCGAGCAAGTGGGCAGGTTTGGGTCGCGAATAACACCGTATGGGGACATTCTAATTCCAATTCAACGGGAATCTCCGCCAGTGATGCGATCGTAGAATCTAATCAAGTCTATGATAATTTCATCGGCATCCATTCTAACGGCTACTCCACCAGTCGTATCGCCAACAACCGCGTCTACCGCAACGCGACAACTGGGATTCGAGCCTTTGATGCGACGAAGGTCTCGGGCAACACTGTCTACAGCAATTCGATCGGGATCGAAGGGGCCAATTACAGCCCTTTCGAGGGGCAGATCTTCAACAACTTGGTCTACGCCAACAGCAACCAAGGGATTCGAGTTGAGCGTGGCAATGGTGCTCGCATCACGAACAATACCGTCTATCAAGCGGTAGGCAACGCGGTGCTGATCGAAGGGAACTCCACCAACGTAGCCCTGCGAAACAATATACTTTGGGTTGATGCTGGCTACGACATCTACGTTGCCAACGACAGCAAGACTGGTTTTTCAAGCAACTACAACTTGCTCTACACAGGTTCCGACGTCAACGCAAACGTGGGTTACTGGGACCAGGGTGGGGTTACCAAACGCGATAAGCTTGCCGATTGGCGACTGGCTACCGGCCAAGACGGTCGATCGATCGATAGCAATCCCAACTTTGTTGACCTCGACGGGGCTGATAACGTCCTCGGATACAGCACTCTAGGTACCGGCTACAACGGTGGCTTGGACGATAATTTCTATCAAGCGCGTCTTTCAGGAGCCATTGACTCTGCAGACGCTTGGGCTGCGTCCGCGACCGACATCTTGGGGCGACCTCGGGTCAACGACCCAGGGGTTGGCAACACCGGCTCGTCCGATTACGTCGAATCCGGACTCGGCGCGAGTCAGTTCGTTGCAACTGGAACGGCCAAGGGTTGGCGCTGGAACGAAACCTATTGGAATCTAAACTTCCCAGCAGGTTTCAGCTTCCCATTCTACGACTCGAACTATACAAGCGTATCGGTCTCGACGGAAGGTTTCCTCTATTTCGCGGGTTCCATGTCGCCAGGGGACAATGATAATTCCATCGAAAAACTGAAGACCAATCGCATCATTGCCCCCCTTTGGGATAATATCCATACAAACGGTTCGGGTGATAATATCTTTGTAGGCACCTCGGTCGCTGGCAAGGTCACGATTCGCTGGAATGCTACCAACGAAGCGAACAACGCGGATGTCAATTTCTCCGTGACCCTTTCCAACGATGGCACAATTCAATTTAACTACGGCGGTGGCAATACCGGCTTGACTCCAACGGTTGGAATATCACGTGGGGATGGCAACATCCACGTCCTCTCGACCTACAACAACGCTAGCACGCTAACGAATGCTGAATCGATTCGGTTTGTGCTCACCCCTGGAGTCACGTTTGCAGACATGGGAGCCTACGAGTTCTGGGGCAATTCCAACGATGCAGCACCACCTCAAGTAGTAGGAACTGACCCTGCCTTCATCGAAGATTCGGGCGCACGGGACGTGGACCTCAATCAAATTAGGGTGTTCTTCAGTGAGGAAGTCAACGCCATCGATGCCAACGCTCCTGCCAACTACGAACTTCGCCGGGCAGTGAATGGGATTTTTGGTGACTCGGACGATGTTATCTATCCGCTGACACCAAGCTACAGCTACAACCCGTCGACCTCCGAAAGCGTTACGACGCTTGGTATGCTCCCAACGGGTGGCCCCCTTCCAGACGGAGACTACCGTTTGACCGTATTCGGACGAACTAGCAATAGCATCCACGATACTGCGGGCAATCGCCTCGATGGTAATCGAGACGGTAGTGTTACAGGTAGCAACCCCGATGACTACATTCGACAATTCTCTATTAGCAATTCGGCACCAACGAACATCACCCTATCACCAACATCCATCGCGGAAAACGCAGGGAACGACGTATTGGTTGGAGAATTTAGCTCCACCGACCCCGATATCGGAAACACCTTTGCTTACACTTTTGCTTCGGGGACTGGTGATAGCAACAATTCCTCCTTCTCGATCAGTGGGAATCAACTACGAGCCGCTTCGAGCTTTAACTTCGAGACCAAGTCCAGCTACACCGTTCGGGTACGTTCGACGGATCAAGGTGGACTATTTGTCGAAAAAGTATTTACGATTCAGGTTACCGATGTGAACGAGAATCCAACGGACATTTCTGTATCCTCGGTTAGCATTCCGGAGAACTCCGGCGTGAACACAACGGTCGGTGCATTGAGTACGGTGGATCCCGATGCGGGGAATTCATTCACTTATGCTTTGGTCTCGGGAAATGGTGACACGAACAATGGTGCATTCAACATCGATGGAGCAAACCTTCGAGCAACCAATAGCTTCGATTTCGAATCCAAATCAAGCTATACCGTTCGTATACGATCGACGGATCAAGCCGGACTTTGGACGGAAAAGTCGTTCACTATTCAAGTCCTGGACACGAATGAATCTCCAAGCGATATCGCATTATCCTCTAACACCGTACCGGAAAACGCGGGTCCAAATGCTGTTGTTGGTACTTTAAGCACTACAGATGTTGACGCAAATAACACCTTTATCTACTCGCTCGCGACTGGGGCAGGCGACAGCGATAACGCAGGCTTTAATATCGATGGTAATAAGCTTCGTGCGACGAATAGTTTGGACTATGAAACCAAACCTACCTACACCGTAAGAGTTCGCGCGACGGACCAAGGCGGGTTATATACAGAAAAATCGTTCACTATCCAAGTGAGCAACGTTCCGGATGGCGTCGAGATCTTCGGTACGAGTGGAAACGATGTTTTTGTGGCGACCTATACAGGGGACGCCACCAATCATGCTTGGTTGGTTACACGAGGGGGGACTACGGTATTTAATGGGCCGATCCCTACTGATGCACCTTTTATCATAGATGGGTTAGCAGGTACCGATTCTTTGCAAGTCAATGGACGTTCCGTTGACGATCTGTTCGCACTCGAAGGAAACACTGTCCGAGTCAATGGGGCGATTCTCCAAACACTTCGCAATGAAAGTGTCAAATCGGTTAGCGGACTTGGAAACGACCGCCTTACAATTAGTATGCCGATGGCTTCTGGAGTAACTTTCTCATACGACGGAGGTACTGGAACCGATATTCTCGAAGGGGTTTCTGGTTCAAATACCTGGAATATCACCGGAGCAGGTATAGGTACACTGAATACAAGTTTTGCGTTCGTCGGAGTGGAAACATTACTAGGTGGTTCTGGCGATGACCATTTTAAATTAGGGCTCGATGGAAAATTGACAGGGCAGGTGCTTGGGGGAGTCGGAAGCGACATCCTTGACCTTTCGGCAAAAACGCTTGCACATACCATCAATCTTCAAACCAATACTGCGACCTCCACTGGAGGAATTGGTGGAATTGAGTCATTTGTTGGTAGTAGCTTGGCTTCGTTCACGGACGTTTTGATCGGCCCGAATAGCACGACAACCTGGACGATCGATGGTACGAACAAGGGCTCGCTAAACAGTGGGGCAACAAACGTAGTTTCGTTCCTTGGCTTTGAGAGCTTGAGCGGGGGTACTGCCGTTGATACATTTGTCTTCACCAACTCTGGGGTCTTAACGAAAACCCTTAATGGTGGTACCGCTTCAGGAATCGTCGATACCTTGGATCTATCGGCAAAAACCTCCGCTATGGATTTCCGACTCGATGCAACTACCAGTAGCGTTCCGAATGTCGTGGGAAGCTATGTAGGTTTCGAAACGATCGCCGCGAACGGAAATTCAGGAACTAAACTTACACGGGTAAATAATACGACATCAGCGTGGAGCGTTAATTCAGCCGGACAGGTGATCATCAACAATGTCATCTACACTCAAATCCCAAGTATTGTCGGTGGAGCCGGTGCTGACACGCTAACGGGTCCGGGATTGACTGGGGGTAACGTATCCCGATGGGTATTGGATTCAGCAGGGGGAGGTAACCTAACGCTCCCTGGAGTAACGATCGCTTTTTCAGGTATGAATAATCTCACCGGCGGTACTGGCTTGGACACAGTCCAAATCCTTCCTGACGGGTCCATCAGCGGGGCTATCAACGCAGGTACGGGGATAGATACTCTGGATCTATCCGCAAAGACTTCAGCAATCGATTTCCGCCTCGATACAACGACGAGTAGTATCCCGAATATTGTTGGAGGCTATGTAGGTTTTGAAACGATCACAGCCAACGGCCATTCAGGAACTAAAGTCACGCGTGTGAATAATACGACATCAGCTTGGAGCATTAATGCGTCCGGACAGGTGCTCATCAACAATATCACCTATACCCAAGTCCCAAACATTGTTGGTGGGGTTGGCGTTGATACGCTGACCGGACCTACATTAAGTGGGGATAACTTGACCCAATGGAGACTGGACTCAGCAGGGGGAGGTACCTTATCGATCCCCGGTTCAACAATCGTATTCGCGGGAATGAATAATCTTACCGGTAATACGGGCGCGGACGCTTTCGAAATTCTTCCAGGCGGATCAATCAGCGGAAGTATCAACGCGGGTACCGGAACAGGCTTCAACAGTATCACGTATCAGCAGTGGACGACCTCCGTAACCGTTAATCTTACTGTGACTACAGCAGGGAATGCTACTGGAATCTCAGGCAGTCTGACAAACGTACAAATGGTCACGGGGGGAGCAGGTAACGATACGCTACGAGGTCAATCCGCTAAAGCAACGATCATCGTAGGACTTGCGGGTGCCGATGTCCTTATTGGAGGAAGTCAACGCGACTTGATGTTTGGAGGTGCGGGAGTTGATAACCTCTCGGGTGCAGCTGGAGATGACCTCCTGGTTTCCGGTACGACTTCCTACGACAGCAACCGCGAGGCTTTGTTCAAGATTTACTCGGAGTGGACCTCGACTCGGACGTTTGCTCAACGCAGTGCCAATATTTGGGGCAATGGTACCGGAACTCGATTCAACGGTAGTTACTACTTGAACAATGCTCCAGAACCTATCGACTCGATCACCGATACCGTTTTTGCCGATAATGATATAGATTCCCTAACAGGAGGACTAAACCAAGACTGGTTCTTTGGAACCGGAACGGAAATCATCGATTTCCTGACGGGTGACCGAAAGAATGAGTAATCTTCTAATCTGAGCTCTTACGCGGATCTCGTGCAATCAAGATTTTCACCATGGAGCGGTGTTGAATCCCGTTCAACGGGACCAGTGGGGCCAATTCACTTGGGGAGGGAACGGCGTATAATACGTCATCGCATTTTTCATCCTCTTGCATAAGCCCTGCTGTACATGCTTCGCCCATCCACGCGGAAACGATCTGGTCGCAAGACGCATCACCAATCCACCAATCGATCGCTTCAGTTCGAAGGTCTAGAACGACGCTATGCAATGACCGCCGAGGGACAGAGCTACGCATTGGATTTGGCAATGCCCACTCACGAACTTGCTGGCACCCTTTCAGGGACCGTCCAGTGGGGAGACGGAACCTCTAGCCCTGCGGTTTTGCAAAACCCACCAGCATCAAGCTCGCTCAAATTCCGATTCGACTACTCCCTCGATACGTCCGGCTTTTTTAATGACGCAGCTCGCAGGACACTGCTGCAAACCATCGCCGATAATCTCTCGAGCAAATTCAGCGACTCCCTCTCCGCAATCCAACCACAAACGGGGGATAGCTGGGTTGCGAAGTTCAAACATCCGGTCACAGGACTCGATACCACCCGTACCAATCTCACCATAGCAACCAATGAATTGCTTGTTTTTGTCGGAGCCCGCGATCTAGCAGGCTTTGAAGGTGGTCTCGCGGATCGCGGTGGATTCTCTGCTCAATCCACCAGACCCGCGTTCGTGGCCGCCGTACAAACAAGGGGCCAAAGCGGTGCTACGGCATCGCCTGCCTCAGACGTCGGGCCATGGGGTGGCTCGATCGCCTTCGACTCAGGACAAAACTGGTATTTCGGTACCAATGCCAGTAACCTTCAAAACAATCAGCTCGACTTCGCCTCCGTCGCCTCCCACGAATTGATGCACGTGATGGGCTTCGGCACCACGGCCTCCTGGGACAACAAGATTATCAATTCTCGCTTCGTCGCTCCGAACACTACGGCCGTTTACGGCAACTCCATCCCCTTGGCCGATGCCGACCACTTTGCAAACAATCTTCAAATCGATGGTCGGAAACCGACGATGACTCAAATCATCAACGCAGGAGAACGCTTATTGCCCACTAGGTTGGATTTAGCAGGTCTGCAAGACATCGGATGGCAACTGATTCCACAAACTGTCCGAGCGACCGCAAGCCATACCTACGGAGATAACGGAAGCTTCCCCATCAGCGTCCAATTGACCGGAAGCAAACTCGGTACGGTTGCGTCAACGACCTCTGTTACGATTACGAATGCCCCTCCGACGCTTTCCGCAATCTCGAATAAAACGGCTTCGGCAGGAGTTGCACTGACACTTCCCAAACTCGGTTTATTCACCGATCCAGGCTTCGGAATCGCAACGAGCACACCACCCCGTACGGAGACTTTTACTTACCGCATCAACTGGGGGGACAACACCCCTGAAGATACTGGTCCGGCGACAATCTCCACCCTTGGCAGTCCTTCAACGGCAACCTCTGGCTTCTTCGATGCCTCGCACACCTACAGCGCTCCAGGTACCTACACTGCCACCGCACGCGTCACAGACGACGATGGCTCATTCTCGCAACAGCAGTTTCTTGTTAGCGTGAACTTTGCCGGGAAAATCACACTCACTCTCGACAAATCGAGCATCTCGGAAGCAGCGGGTGCTGGTTCCGCGATCCTGACCAT
>JBIJCS010000250.1:0-7093 GCA_044344575.1 Pirellula sp.
GCAAGGACCTCTGTACCGCGCTGCATCAGAATCCATGGAGGGGATTCTGCAGTAGCAACCAAAACTGTGTTCGGATCGAGCAGCGTCTGAGTCGCCTCGAGTAGCTTCGAATAGAACTGGTGTTCCGGATCGCCACGACGAGCAACATTCTCGAGCTCGTCGAGGATGGCGTCCGTCTTTTCCAGTGAGTAAGCGTTCATCGAGGAATGATAGCAAAACAGAAGTGCAAGAAAAGAAACGAGGTTCAAGTGTGATCTAAAGGACTGATCGGACGCCAGGGCTGGGTGTGGTGTTGAATTTCAAGGGAATCTTCGATGGAACCTTGCACTATGGATGAAGCTTAACGAGTTTTTCGGTCGAAACAATCAACGGTCTTATATCGGATGTAGGGATACAGTAAAAATGAATATACGCGATCCGAAACTCGAACCACGTCGGTGGGTGAAGGTATTCCTTGGCTCCCGACGCTGTCTATCAGCGGATCGAGGATCGTTGATCCTGTTTCGGCGGTGCGCGAAGCCCGGTGACAACAGTGGTTTATTTGATCTTCGAAGTCTGCGACGAAGAGCCTTGCTATCCGCTTTAATGGGTAGCTTGGTACTTCCGATTTTGTCCGTTGGCTGTTCTAAGACGAAGCCGTTCAAAGCTGGTGCGGGTGCTTCGGCGGGAAATGCAGCGGGGTATTTGTCCCAGTTGGATCGATCGGATGCAGTGCCGAGCGACTGCATGCCGGAGTATCGCGAATCGATTGGGCCAATGGAGTTAGACATCACGGCGTTGACCCCGGAGCGTCTGCGTGCGATGTCGTTGCAGGATTGTATCGCCTATGCGGTTTCGAACTCAAAACTGATGCGGGATCTTGGAGTAACCGTTTTGCGGTCCCCCGACGCGTTGACGACGACGCTCGACCCGGCAGTGGTATACACCGATCCTCGAATCGGGGAAGAGGCTGCTTTGAGCGCGTTCGATGCAAACGCTTTTGCTTCAACAACCTATGATTACAATAACCGAGGGTACAACAACAATTTCTTCGGTCGTAATGGTTTATTTCGGCAGGATCTGAGTACGACACAACTAGGTCTCAGTAAGCGGACTGCTACCGGGGCACAATACACATTGCGGGATGTGACGATATTCGATCGCAATAACCAGCAGTCGAACCGATTGGGCCCGTACACTTGGGATACTTTCTTGGAAGCTCAAGTGCGACAACCTTTAATGCTCGGTGCTGGTACGGACTTCAACCGAATCGCAGGTCCGGGGGCTCTACCAGGCCAGCTCAATGGTGTTTTGTTATCCCGAGTGCGAACCGATATCTCGCTCGTCGACTTTGAACGATCCGTCCGCGATTTCGTCGCTGACGTCGAGAATGCATATTGGGATCTGTATTTTGCGTATCGAGATCTCGAAGCAAAAACGGAAGCACGCAATAAAGCGTACGTCACCTATGAATCGATCAAGGCAAGAGATCAGCAAGGGGTGGTAGGAAACAGCCAAGCCTTGGAGCAGTTTTGGAGATTTGAAGCCGACGTGGTGGACTCGTTGAATGGGCGAACGATCGATGGTACTCGTACCAACAATGGTTCGACGGGTGGTTCGTTTCGTGGCACAGGTGGGCTGAGGGTTTGCGAAAGACGCTTGCGACTCCTCATGGGTATGCCCATCAATGATGCACAGATCATACATCCAACCGATCAACCTAGCTTGGCACTCGTCGATTTCGACTGGGAGACATCCATCAGTGAAGCGATGACTCGACGCGAGGAATTACGAAGGCAGCGATGGGTGATCAAACAACGCGAGCTCGAGCTCATCGCGAATCGCAACTTCCTCAAACCGCAGTTTGATGCGATTGCTGCATACCGGATTCGAGGTTTCGATAGTCAGTTCAACACCCCGTTGGATAATGATTTCCAAGAATGGTCGTTGGGGCTCGATTACCTCAAACCCATCGGTTATCGCCGAGGCAACGCTGCAGTACGAAACACGCAGTTGTCGCTGGCTCGGGAATCGCAGATCTTGCTCGAGCAAGAGCGAGCCGTGCACTTTGGTCTCAGCAACGCAATCAACGAAAGCTATCGCGCTTATCGTAACTTGGAAATTCAAAAGCAACGCTTAGAAGCGGTCGTCGAGCAAATCGACGCGCTCAAGGAACGCATGAAAGAAGCTCGCGTCGAGCAAGTGTTTGTGCTGCTCGAAGCGCAACGTCGCGGTCTCGATGCGTTAATCCGATACCATCAATCTGCAGTTGAATATCAGTTGGCAGTTCGAAACGTGCATCTCGAACGAGGTACGTTGTTGCCCTACTGCAAAGTCTTTTTGAATGAGTCTGCGAGTTCGGATTTTATCGTCAATGACGGAGTTGCAAAACTTCGCATGCATGACGGCCAAGTCAATCCGCCTGCACGCGACCCAGTGATTGGAAAAGCCTCGCCATCCTATTCGCTGCCTGCACCCAACGGCCAACCCATCGTTGTTCCTAGCGATGCGTCCATCGGCCCAGATGACATGCCGCACGTGGAGTCGTCCAGCCAGCAACCTTCAGGTTTGCAGTCGCCATCGGATTTCCCGGTTGCTCCAAGTAAAGAACTGCCAAGCAGTGCGAGATTACCAAGCAGTGCAGTGCTACCAGGGAATGCTGTGAAAACCGGCTTCGAGTAGTAGCCCGGCGTACCGTGGCCGAACAATTGCATAGGTCGTATGGCTCATCCCATGAGGGATTAAAATCCCAGAAATATCGCTGGGGATCCATTGCCTTAGCCCCCTCTCTGGCTTGCTCCCAATAAGCATCATCAATTTGCTTGGTTCATACCAAGGGAAAACGCCGAGTGGATCGTGTGAGCTCATTCCTGTTGCTAGCGGATCGTCATGCGATGCGTTCATCGCGAATGGTTTTGCGCCCAGATGGATCTGTTGCAGAATTGCTTCTGGATTTGCAGAAGTTTCGGATAGCAGAATGATCAAACTATCGAGGGAAGCGAGTCGCGTAGCCCATCGGGATTGGCAGGATTCAATCCAAGGTTTCCTTGCAATCGCAACCGGAGTGCAACGCGCTTGGGAGTCCAAATTGGGGAACAGCGGGTAGCACGGTAAGGTCGAAGGATTCTCAACACCGATCTTCGCAAAATTCGCGATAGCGAAGAAGCTCAAGTTTCCCAGCAAGCATTCGTGGAAGAATGACGAAGCGACATCGGAAGCACCAGGGCGATAGTAGAGGCGTTGAAAGTCATCGACCCCTGCGGGTGCACGGCCCGGCGGATGGAACAAACGCAGGCATTGATCTGCAAAAAGCGACTCAAGCACCAAGTCTTGAGAACGTTCAGCCTTGGAGAATTCATGTTCACTGGAGATGTAAGAGGAGTGTTGAGAATTCTCCCCAGGAGCTGTACTGAATACCGAAGATGAGTTTCGCATTGGCATGGCAGCAATACCACTACTCATCGAACCACTTCGCTTCAACGACACAGACGAGCCGATCTGCGTACCCCATTCCTCCGGAGAATTTTCCCAAGCGACTTCAAAGGTGCTTGTTCCCGCTTTGACAGTGCTGGGATTGGTCAAAGCTAGTTCCGAAATCGCTTCGTCCTTGATTTTTGTTCCGTTTCGGCTGTTCAAATCTCGAATCGAAAAATCTTCAATACGATTGACCACTTCAAAGTGCTTAGACGACATGTACTGATCTTCGCAAGCAAGATTCGCGGCGGATGTCCTACCTACCACGCATACCTCGCCTGGACGCAATACAACTCTCTCCCCCTTCTTGGGGCCATCAACGATGACGAGTATGAGATTGCGTGGAGCTTGACTCAAGATGCTACCGCCGATCTTGGGAACGAACATGAGACTCCTTCAGTATGGTCCAAACTACTGGCCAAGTCCAGTTTTTCAACTGGGAGTTGTACCCGGTGAAACATCAGATCCTAAAACGGATTTAACTTTACATCCCTTTTGGTGCTATGTGTGCGGCTATTCCATTTAATCGTTTCATTTTTCCAACTCTGTACCGTCAACTGGCTCTCGGATTCACTATCCTTCGAAAAACCCGGAAAAAACGCAAATCGAGGACAATCCATTTTACCGATAATCCAAAGGGAGTGGAGCGTTACAAATTGTCGGCGACGTCGCCGAATTGCATCGGTTCCACCAAAAGTACTTCGTCGCGGATGGTCGAATCATGAAGGTGTCTATTCAACTCAATCTTCGCAATACCGTGGCCGGCTCATGGATTCTTCTCGCTTCCGCTGGCCCGGGAGTTGGGCAGGATACTCTTGCCCCCCCCGCATCCTCTGCCACTACCGCTGGATTTGTTCGGCTACCAAGATTTCCAGAGCCTGGAGCGGAAAAAGTGACCAGCCAAATCGTTCGGCCGGCAAGCTCCTTTACCTTGATCCCGTTACCAAACTTGATGCTCCCCTCTCCATCGGGGGGGGCTGTCGCGCCCGCCAGTGGAATCATCGCTCAGGAAGGGCCTAAGGCTCCTCAGCAAACGACCGAACCAAAACCACCCAATTCCACCTCTGCAACCAATTCCTCTTCCACAAACAGTTCAGACTCAGCAAACAAGACGTCTGGTAGCAAGACTGTTGGTAGCGACGCCCCTTTGGAATTAC
Organism: Pirellula sp.; assembly: GCA_044344575.1. GTDB lineage: Bacteria > Planctomycetota > Planctomycetia > Pirellulales > Pirellulaceae > JBKCUI01. The sequence goes on from JBIJCS010000250.1 coordinate 4,611, forward strand.
TCTCCCTCGACGGTATCAAAAACCTCAACCATCCAGTCAATCCGACCGAAATCTTCCAACGTTTTGATATAAGCCGCGCCGTGAAAAACCCTGAATCTCTTGCTTCGCTTCTCAAGGAGCCCAGCGAAGAGCCAATACCCTCAATCCAGGATGCTCGCGATTACGGACTGTGGTCAGACACGCCAGTTCTCTGGGATTCACCGGTTTTCTGCTATAATCCACTGTACTTTGAGCAAGTCAATTTGGAACGCTACGGCATCGGCTACAACCGCCCCGTCAATGCGATCGTCTCCGGCTCCCGGTTCTTTATCGATGCGTCCCTGTTGCCAATTCGCATCCTTCAAACCCCCCACAAGAGTTGCACCTGCACCCTGGGATATCTTCGTCCCGGTAATTGTAATCCGACCTACAAATCCCTCCCTTAAAATCGTCACAACCAATTTTCTCTACGTAGGGCAACTTTTTTCGCCCTTCGATATCAAACGAATATCCAGTCCAATATTCATTGAACGGCCAGAATATCGTTGATCCATTCTAGTTCCATCTAAAATGGAATCAGTCGTTAAGGGCTGGTAGCCTATGCGCTCCCGCCAAAGTCTATTTCTGGTTTTTCGTTGACTGGATGCCTGCCATGTTGAAGGCCTTTTCCAAACTGGCTTCAAAATCCCTCATCTCGGTTGTCGAAAAACAGCTTCGGAAATTGCGTCGAAAGGCCTTCGAAGCGGAGTTTTCAAGAGGTTTTCAAAAGCTTGAGGCCCGCCGCGTCCTAACCGTCCAGGCTGTCTTTGACCCCGGTCTAGGTTCTCTTTCTGTCGATATAGCCGCCGGCGGTAATACCCAAGCTACCCTGGCTGGCTTGGACGCTAATCAGTTTTTTCTCGACACCGATGGGAATGCACAGTTTGATCTTGGATCCGATATTATTGGTGACAAGTCCGCTCTTAAGACTTTAGATGTCCGCGGCGCAAATCTCGGTGAGTTCCTTTGGAAAGATCATTGGAACTCCAATTGGGGCTTGGACCGCATCACGGCGAATCAACTCGCCTCCATCACTCTCGATGTTGTCGGGAAAGTCCAAGTCGCCCAGTCATCGGTGTTGTCGGCGACGGACTCCGTCCAGTTAGTCTATTCCGGTGTCACCCCAACTCCCATCGACGCATACCTGCAGTTTGGATCGGACCTGCAAATCGAGTCTCTGGGAAATCCACTCGGTGCTGTGCTCAACACCGGCGTCGTTCTGAACACTGGGTTCGAGTTTTCTGTCTCCGGTGCACTCGACATTTCAGCGTTCGGTGGCACTGTCTCCATTGGGAATCTGCAAGCTTCATCCCTGAATGTCTTCGCCACGAAAGACATCCTCCAAGCCGACGCGGATCCGAACGATCTCGATATTCAATCCCAGTTCACGTTCCTTCAATCTGAATCGGGGGCGATCAATGCGTCGATTCGTGGTGAGTCGGTCGAAGCAACAGCTCTGGACTCTATCGTTCTGAAAACACAAATCAATGCATTGACTGCTTCGGCTTCCAACGATATCGCTGTGTCCGAACTGGATGGTCTGCGTTTGGAGCATCTATTCACAACGGCCAACGGTTCAATCAAAGTGCAAAGCCTCAATGGGGATATCGAGGTTGCACCTAGTCCAGCACCTGCTGCAACTCTCCTGGCTAACGGTCAAGGTGATATTCTTTTAGAAACAGTCAACAGCGGAGAAATCCTCGTTAACGGAATCGTTCAAAGCGAATCAGGGAATATTGCTCTGATTTCTGAGGCGTCTCTAACCCTGGATGATCGCTTTCGCACCTCCTCCATAGGTTCGATCTTCATGCGATCCGATGAGTCAATCACAATCAGCAACTTGTCTACTGGCGGTGCACGTTTCTCTGCGATCGCTTCCGGGGATATTTTCATCGGCCAACTAAACACCGGAGCGGGCTTGGTCTACCTCGAAGCTGGTAACAATATCGTCCGCTCGATCCCCGGTAGCAACGAGATCACTATCACCGCTCTAGGCGCGACGTTAGTCGCTGGTGGAATGATTGGAGATGCAGATCCGACAAACTTAATCACCGATCTAAATCGCAATGCAATTGCCACCGAAGTCACTACGGTTTCCGCCCGCGCTGGAACTGCCGTATACCTTTTTGAACGAACCGGCTTAACCGTCGATCGCATCGAACATGAAATATCCGAAGTGAACTTTGATGCAGCGACTACTTTGAACTTCGTCTCCCTGGAAGACGTCACGACGACGAACAATGGCCCGATCAAGTTGCTGACGCTCAACGGAGATCTGGTCGTAAACGCTGGCACAGCGGGGACTTCGGGTATCCAAGCTTCTGGCAGTGGAGACATTCTTCTGCGGACGGGACTCAACGGCACGGTGGTAGCGAATGCAGACATCGTATCGGGTTCTGGGCATATCAGCATCGTAACCCAAGATGACTTGGTACTCGGCGACCGTCTCAAGACAACGGCACCTG
>JBIJCS010000251.1:0-7048 GCA_044344575.1 Pirellula sp.
ACCAATCGTCGTTTCCGCCGTAGTTTCCGTCGACGGCTTTTGCGGAGCGCATGAAGCATTCGAGGTTGCTTCCTTCTGGGAGTGGTGTGGAGCAAGTGGTTGGTTTACCGAGAGCGAGGTTTTTGAGCGGTCGTTTGTTGAGCGGTAGGTTATTCAAAGGAGGGGTGGAACTGGAGTCATTTGGTAGAAGGTTCCAGTAGCCGGTGAAGAACTGATCGGCTTCGATTTGGAAGTAGGGTCGGAAGAGGATCGTGTTGCCTGCTGCATCTTGGGCTCGTGCATCGAGACGATTGGTTGCGTCGATTCTGTTGGTGGTTGTCGGGGTAGTTGTTGGGGTGGCGTTTTCGATTGGATTGATTGGTTGGATCCAATCTTGTAGGGCTTGGGAGTCATTGGGATTGAAGGGGAGTTTCAGGGTGGCTTGGTGATCATTGGCACCGACACCGACGAGGACTAGGGGGCCTTGGACAAGGGCGACTTGGTTGGGGTCATCTGGCATAGGAGAGAATTGCAGGGTGTAGGGGAAGTGGTATTCGATGGAGTCACCTTGTTTCCATGTTCGGCGTAGAGAAGCGAAGGAACCTGGGGTGAGTGGTTCGGGGATGGGATTGCCGTTTACTTTTACGGATGGTGACGAGCACCATGCAGGGATGCGTAGGGCAATGGTAGTTTGATCGGTTTTCGATGAATCGGAAACGTTTTCGATAGAGAGGAGACCTGTTGGCGAGTAGGGGAAGTTTGAGGTTTGTTTTAGGGTTAGTCCGAGGGAATCGAAATGGACTTGGGAGGGGACGAAGAGTTGTACGCGGACTTGATCTTTTTGTATTGCGTAGATCATTGCGGTGGAACGGGGAGGGTTTTCCATTCCGGTCCCGTTGCAGCAATAGCAACCTACTTCGTTGGAGCGAAAGTCTTTGATTGCGTTTGAGCCGAGGGGTTGGTAGTAGGTTTTCCAACCGGTTTTTGGATCTTGGCTACCGAGGATAGCGTTAAAGAGGGAGCGTTCGTAGTAGTCGATGTATTTCATATCACCGGTCAGGTGGTAGAGGCTTCGGGTGACTTTGAGCAGGTTGTAGGAGACGCAGGTTTCTTGTGGCATGCGGAGGGAGGTGTTTGCGAGTCGACCGATGGGGGGCATACCTTCGTGGACGCTGGTGCCACCTGTTGCGTAGGTTTTCCCATTTGGGGAGCAGACGTTATCCCAGAAGTTTAGGGTAGCTTTTTGGTGGAAGGGAGAATTGCTGACTTCGGCGATACGAGCGGCACCGACCATTTTTGCGAGGAGGGTATTTGCATGTTCGTTGAAGTCTTGTCCGTTGGCGAAGGCTTTGAGGATGCGTTCGGGTTCTTCCCATTGTAGGGCGAGTTGGTGTAGGGATTTTTTGCCGGAGAGTTCGTAGAGGTTTTCGAGGGCTTCGGTCATTCCTCCGTATTCAACTTGTTTTACTTTTGCGAACTCGTCTCCGTAGTCTTGGACACGTTGTTCGATCCAATCGGTGAGGTTGAGTGCAACTTGTAGAGCCTGTTCGCTCTTAGCGAACTTGTGCGCAGCGATGAGTGCTTCGAGGAGTTTGTGCATACGGTACCAAGCGACGCCATCGAGTCGGTTCGCTTGGAATTCGGATTCTGGGGAGGCGAAGAGAAATTTTCCTCCGAGGGCTTGTTGGCATTTGGCGAGTTCATCGACGATGTAGTGGATTTGGGGGAGGAGGTCTGGTTGTTGCAGGGATTGCAGGGAGATAGCTGAGAGGTAGTGGGCTTCGAAGAATCCTGGGAAGGGGCCGTGGGGTTCGGGGGCGGCCCATCCTCCGAGAGGTTTTGCATTTTCGGTGGGCAGTTTCGCTTGGATTCGAAAGGCGAGCAGGGCGCGTTTTGGGCCGATGTTCTCGAGGACTAGTCGGTTGACTTGGAGGCTATCGAAGATTGGTCCTGTGGGGAGGAGGGTGAGGTTCGTGGGGGAGGGTTCGTCCCAGCGGGGGGTGGCAGTGGATTCGGTGGTGGGAGGTTGCTGGAGAGCAAGGGTGTTTCGATTGGGAAATGCGATGACCACGAGGAGTATCGCGATGGCTTGATAGAGTTGCATTTCGCGGGGGTTTTTCATGGGAATTGGTAGTGTGGAGTTTGAGTTTGGCTTTGCGATTGGTTCTAATGCAGGGATTGTCATTCTAGCCGAGTTTGCGGTGGTGGAATGCGTTGTGGTGGTTTAGCACTGTGGGGAGGAAGTTCCGATGGTTTGGATCGCTTGCATCGCGTTGGCGTTATTGGGTTTTGGTGGAGAGGTGTTCGGGCAGGTTCCTGCGGGTGTAAGGGGGCTCAAGGGTGCCACGGAGGTGCAGGGGTATCGCATTGAGTTCGAGGGGATTGGCGTGTTGGATGGTAGTGCGGGGGTGATGAAGTTGCGTCCTGATTTCGTGAAAGGGATGGTAGGGGGGAATGGAGTGGGAGTGGCTGGTAGGGTGGCGGGTGGTGGTGGACTGGGTGGTGGTGTTGGGTTACCGAATCAGGGGATTGCGATGAGGGTAACGGATTTGGAGGAGGGGAAGCGGCAGGAGAAGGAGTATTTGGTTGAGTTTGGAGGTCAGTATGAGATTGTAGAGTTCAACGGAATGGTCAGTGAGTCGAAGGGTGAGGGGCCGATGGTGCGGTCATGGCCGAGTTTTGAGAAAGAGTTTCCGGGGTGTAGTGTCCTTTATGTGGATCGTCGGCGAGGGGTTGACGTTGACTTTCGGGAGTTGAGTGGCGAGTTGCGAGTCACACCGGGGCGACGGTTGGTGGCGGAGTTTGAGGTGGGTGGAAAGAAGCCAGCTCAGAAGAATGCAGCACAGAAAAAGCCTGCACAGAAGAATGCAGCGCAAAAGAATGCAGTGAGGAAGAATCCGTTGCAGAAGAAGCGAGTCGCGGGACAGGAGTTTGTGTTGGAGTCGATCGAGGTTAACGGCGATGGGGTATTGGTAACGGTTGGTTTTCCGGAATGGAAGAAGGTAGCGGAGTGGAACGATCCGGTAGCTTTGATGCAGATGCTCAGTCAGGGTGGCAATGAGTTGGAGATTGAGGATTCAGAGGGAGAGGTGATGAGTCCGATTGGAAGTTCTAGTGGTACAATGCGTTCTGGGTTGGGGGATGGTTCGAGCGGTGGATTTGGCGGGGTGGCGAGTGGTGGGTTTTCGTTTAGTGGTGGTAGTGGTGGGGGTTTTTCGTTTCAGAGTGATTTTCAGGGGCAGGGTGGGCTTCAGGGGCAGGGTGTTGCAGGGATGGAGGGGTTGGGTAGCAAGATGACTTTTCGATTTGGTCCGTTGCCTGAGGGGCGTCAAATTGCGTTGGTTCGAGCGATCAAGGTGGAGCGAACTGGCGAGGCGCAGGTCGTTCCGTTTAAGCTATCGCCGCAGTAGTGGTTGGGGGTTGTGGCGTGTGGAGGCGAGTTAGTTTTTGGGGCTTTTGGGTGGAGGCGAGAAGGTCCACATGGCCAGTCCGACGAGGAGAGTTGGGGCGAGGAGTAGCCAGGCACCGAGTCCGACTTTTTGGGTGGGGATATCGGTGAAGGGAAGTTTTCCGAGTTGGTTATTTTGCGTGTTGGGGTTATCGAGTTGAGGGATGGAGGGGGTGGGTTGGGGGGCTTGGTTGAATATCACGGGAAGGCCGGGGTTTGGAGCATTTGGGTTGAGGATGGAGGAGGCGGAGGATTCGGCTGCTGCTTGTAGTCCTGGGGTTTGGGAGTTTGGGGTGTCGCTTTGGGTTGACGTGTGGTTTGCGGTGGCGGATTGGTTTTCGCTGAGCATAGGGAACTTGACCACACCGAGGGCGGGCAGGAGTAGGGCGAGGCTACTGGAGGCGCAGATCAGGATTAAGCCAGCGAATTTCATTGTGGGATCTCGTTTGGGACGAATGGGCTGTGGAGCGTCACTGGGGTGCAAGGGTATCGAAAGAGCTGGGAGGAGTGCCAGAGCGGTTGTGAGTGTTGGGGCTTTGGCGGTGCAGGAAAATTCGAAGGGGGTTAGACTAGGGGTTCGGGGCGAGGGTCGATTTGTAGGCAATGATTGATAGATAGCATCCAATGGAATTAAATCCGAAGCATTACATCAACCGGGAATTGAGTTGGTTGGAGTTCAATCAGAGGGTGTTGGACCAAGCACAGTATGCGAAGGTACCGGTGTTGGAACGATTGAAGTTTTTGGCGATTACTGCGAGCAACATGGATGAGTTTTTCATGGTGCGTGTTGGAGGGTTGCAGTTGCAGCAGGCGCAGGGGATTGAGACTGCGGATGCGAGTGGGATGACGGTATCGGAGCAGTTGACAGCGATCTATGAGAGGGTCAACACGATCATACGGGATCAGTACGATTGTTTTTTGAATTTGATCGAACCGAATTTGACGTCGGAGGGATTGGAGCGGGTGGTTGCGTCGGGTGCGAATGCTCGGTGTCGCGAGTCGATGCGTCGATTTTTTGAGGAGGAGGTGTATCCGGTGATTTCGCCGATGGATTTGGATCCAGATGCGCCGTTTCCGTTGTTATCGAATTTAGGATTTTATCTTTGCGTTCGCATGGCGAGTGGAGATGCGGAGCAGCCGCATCGGTTTGCGTTTATCCCGTTGGGCAAGACGCTATCGAGATTTGTTACGTTACCTAGTGAGCGCGGGTATTCGTACGCTTTGTTGGAGGACGTGATCGCTCATTTTGTTGAGTTGTATTATCCTGGGAAGCGAATTGAGGAGTGCATTGCGTTTCGGGTCACACGCAATGCGGATGTGTCGGTTCGTGAGGACAGTGCATCGGATTTGATCGTTGGGATGGAGGAGGTATTAGTATCTCGTCGATCGGCAGATTTTGTACGACTGGAGGTGTCGGGGAGTGTAACGCCAGAGACGTTAGATTTTTTGGTGGCTCGGTTGGGGGTGGATGACCGGGACGTGTTTCGAATTCCTGGTCCGTTGGATTTATCCGCGTTGATGAGTTTAACGGACATTGAAGGGTTTCCGGCGTTGCGTGACACGGTCTGGCCGGCGCAGCGGTCGCCGCAGGTCGACCCAGCCAAGCCGATGATTGCGAACATTGCGGAGCAGGACATTTTGTTGTGTCATCCTTATGAGAGTTTTGAACCGGTGGTACGGCTGATTGAGGAGGCGGCTAATGATCCGGATGTTTTAGCGATCAAGCAGACGTTGTATCGAACGAGTCGTAAGAGTCCGATCGTTGCGGCTTTGAAGCGTGCGGCGGAGTTAGGCAAATACGTCACTGCGGTGGTGGAATTGAAAGCGCGGTTTGACGAAGCGAGGAACATGGAGTGGGCCAGGGAGTTGGAGCGTTCTGGGGTTCAGGTGATCTATGGTGTGCGGGGATTGAAGACGCATGCCAAGTTATGCATTGTGGTGCGTCGTGAGTCGGCGGGCATAGCACGGTACATTCATTTTGGGACAGGGAATTACAACGAAGCGACATCGCGGATGTACAGCGACATCAGCTTTTTGACTTGTGACGAGTCGTTGGGTAAGGATGCTTCTGCGTTTTTCAATGCGATTACTGGGTATAGTCAGCCACAGGCGTATGAGAAGTTAGAATCAGCGCCGTTGGGTTTAAGGAAAAAGTTGTTAGCGTTGATCGATGGAGAGACGCGTCGCAGTCTTCAGGGGCAGAGAGCTTTTGTGGATGCGAAGCTTAATGCGTTGGTGGATCCGGAGTTGATTGAGGCTTTGTATCGTGCGAGTCGGGCGGGGGTCATCGTTCGTTTGAATATACGGGGGATTTGTTGTTTGCGTCCGGGTGTTCCAGGATTGAGCGAGAACATCACGGTCGTCAGTATTGTGGATCGTTTTTTGGAGCATGCGAGAATCTTGCATTTTCATCATGGGGGAGAGGAAGCGGTATTTATATCGAGTGCAGATTGGATGCCCCGGTCGTTGGATCGGCGCATTGAGTTGTTAACACCGATCGAGGATGGTCAGATCAAGCGGAAGTTGGTGGAGATTTTGGGGACTTATTTCCAGGACAATCAGAACGCTTGGGCGTTGCAGTCGGATGGACAATACGAGCGGTTAGAGCCGGTGGATGGGCAGGGGCGTGTCCGGGCGCAGAAGGTGCTTTATCAGTCGGCGGTGGAGAAGGTGAAGTTAGCTGAGTTAGCGGCGCGAACGAAGTTTGAGCCGCATTTGCCGAGCCACGGGTAGGGTGGGAATGCTAGCGATTATGCCGGTAATTTGGGTGGAATATACAGGGCGGGTTAGAGCGATTGGATTTTAGGTAGGGGATGATTCGATTCTAAGACATGCCGAGACGAATCGACTACGGTTCGAGAGGGCAGACCATCACGAGGATCGAATAAATGAAACGCGGACTTCTTTCCCTAGGCCTGTTGGCCATGTCCCTCGTCGGCTCCACCGGATGTGTGGGGTTGCACCACCGTCATGGTTGGGGGATGCATAATTCTTGCAATACTTGCAATGGTCCGACTGGGTGTCGACCTTGCAGGATTGGATGGCAGCGGGGTGGGACGGACTATGGGTCCCATTTAACGCATTCAGGTTCGTATTGTTATGACGGATCGAAGAATGGTGGCGTTGGGGCTTGCGGCCCCGGAGGAGCTTGTGGCCCTGGTGGCGGAATGCTGCATGGCGGGCTGCACGGTATGGGTGCTGGGCTTCACGGTATGGGTGCTGGGTTGCACGGTATGGGTGGCGGACTGCATGGGGCTGGCAATGGGGGAATGACTCATGCTCAGTATCGTGCGGACGACCAAGTTGGGTCTGGGGTACCTGGACCTACGGTAGCTTATCCTTATTACACGACGCGTGGGCCACGGGATTTCTTGGTGGACAATCCTCCTAGCATAGGACGCTAGTGAATGGACTTGCCCATCTAGCCACCGCTGCCAAGCGGTGGATGTGGCGAGGAAGATTTCCACCGTCTGGCGAACGGTGGCTACGGGAGAACGGTGGCTACGGGGGAACGGTGGCTACGGGGGAACGGTGGATGTGTCTTATGTAGCCACCCGCTGCCAAGCGGTGGATGTGGCGAGGAAGATTTCCACCGTCTGGCGAACGGTGGCTACGGGAGAA
>JBIJCS010000252.1:0-7031 GCA_044344575.1 Pirellula sp.
GTACCCCTGTCCATCGCGGACGCGGAAGTCGAAGGCCAAGGAGACTCCATGGTCTCCCACGATCCATCCAGACCCGGCGTGGTGGCTGTTCAATATCACCAAGCTAGCCCTAGCCAAATCGCACAGTCACTTGCGTGTGCAAAACAAGACCCAGCAGGCTGGCAATCGATGTCCCCCGAGACTCGCTATGCCGTGTTACGTCAAGTCGCACAGGAACTTCGCTGCGCTCGCGGTGACCTAATCGGTGCAGCCATTCTCGACGGCGGAAAAACCATTGCAGAAAGCGACCCCGAAGTTAGCGAAGCAATTGATTTCGTCGAGTTCTACAGCCGTAACGCACTCGATCTGCAAAAACGATACGGCTCCCGCGCCACCCCCGCAGGACCCGTCGTGGTTATCAGCCCATGGAACTTCCCCATCGCTATCCCATGCGGCGGTATCGCTGCCGCACTAGCAGCCGGAAATCCCGTTATCCTCAAACCCGCATCCGATACCGTCCTGCCCGCCTACCTTCTATGCCAATGCTTCTGGCGCGGCGGCGTGCCACGCGAAGCACTGCAATTCCTACCCGCCTCCGGATCCGCGATCAGCAAACACCTACTCAATGATCAAGCCATCGCACGCGTTATCCTCACCGGCGGAACCGATACAGCACTGAAAATCCTTGAGTCCAACCCGAACACGCAACTCTTCGCCGAAACAGGCGGCAAAAACGGGACCATCATCAGCGGCCTCTCGGATCGTGACCTCGCCCTCAAAAACCTACTGCACAGCGCCTTCTCCCACGCTGGACAAAAATGCTCTGCAACCAGCCTCGCACTCCTCGAACGCGAAATTTTCGAAAGCAAGGAATTCCAAGAACAAATCATCGATGCCGTCGAATCGATGAAGGTCGGCTCCGCATGGGAACTCTCCACAAAAATGGGCCCTCTCATCCGCCCACCCAGCGGAGATCTGCTCCGTGGACTCAAAGAACTTGAACGTGGTGAAAAATGGCTCGTTATGCCAACTCAGGTCGGTGATAACCCAAGCCTCTACACCCCTGGGGTCAAGTGGAATGTCTCGCCCGGTAGCTTTACCCACTGCACTGAACTCTTCGGACCCGTCCTCGGTGTCCTTCCCTACGACAGACTCGATCAAGCCATCGATGTCGTCAACGCCACAGGATACGGCCTGACAAGCGGCCTTGAATCCCTCGATGACCGCGAACAACAAATCTGGAAAAAGAAGATACGGGCAGGGAATCTCTATATCAATCGACCTACCACCGGCGCAATCGTGCTTCGACAACCCTTCGGCGGGATCGGAAAAAGCTCCTTCGGCCCAGGTACGAAAGCCGGCGGACCAAACTACGTAACCATGCTCCAGAACATCTCGGCAATCGACTCGATCGAACCCCCAGACAGCTCAGCCAAACCACAACTGCCGATGCTGCTGAAACTATGGGAACAACTCGATAACTCCAGCCGACTTCTGCTGAACCTCCCAGATGTTCAAGCCAACGACCTGCTGAAACTACGCGTCGCAATCCTCGCCTACGACCGCTATGCACGCGAAGAAATCGCTCTTGAACACGATCACTTCCGCCTCGTTGGCCAAGACAACAATCGCCGTTACCTACCAGTCTCTCCCATCCACCTTCGATTCTCCCCAGGGGACTCCTGCTGGGGACTTCTCGCTCGCTGCGCCGCTGCGATCGCTGTCAACGGATCTGCCATCGTCAGCATTCATCCCGCTGTCGATCACCAAATCGTTGAAACCATCGAGAAACTCACTCTAAACTTCGCCGGAAAACTGGAATTTATTGAACAATCCGACCAACAATTAGTAGAGGCAATCGAAAACGGCGAAGTCCAACGCCTTCGATACGACGGAGCTGAGGATGTCCCCGATAGCATCCGACGTACCGCGCCGAAAAACTTCGTCTTCATCGCCGACCAATCTGTCAGCCTCGATGATCATGAATTGCTCTGGTATGTCCTAGAACAAAGCGTCTCATTCGATTACCACCGCTACGGAAATCTCGGCCCTCGCTCCGAAGAACCTCGCAGCCCTGTGCTGTAAAGTACAAGCCCAATCAGCCAGACCCAACTACCCAGACCCAACCCAAGAGAACACCCGAACCCATCATTCGGCTCTCACGGTATACCCGATACATCCCCTATCTTCCGAGACTTAAGCAACCTCAACCTAGCTTCTTCGATTCCCCAACGAGTTCTTCCACTCCCGCTTGAGCACGCGCGGGAATAATCCGAGACACACAGAAGTGTTTCTTGGTACTTGAGAGCTCGTCATGAAAAAGTCAAATCATTCCTTGCTCAAACGCCGCCCCTCTGCGTGCATCGCACTATCCTGCATGTGCCTCGTCTGCCTAGCACAACGACCCACCCAAGGGCTCTCCCAAGACATCAATTTCGGACCACCATCTACTCTGCCCAACAACACCGGGGGACGCCCCGTGGTGGCGATCAGCAAAGATACCAATAACGGCTTGGAAAAATCGCTCGGTACTGATAACCCTAATGCCACCGTACCCGTCCGCACACGGCAACAAGAATACGACCTGCTAGCCGAAGAAGTCACTCAGTGGGAACGCCAAACATTCTTGCTCCGCAAAGCCGTCCGGATCGTAACTCCAACCGTTGTCCATATCGAAGCGATCAAAGAAGAAAGCGTGCTTGAACCGACCAACGGTTCAAATCGATCCGAGCGATCCAACAGCGAAACTCGCAAAGTCGAAGAAGCCGGTTCTGGAGTCGTCGTTGAAATCAATCAACGCAACTACGTTCTGACCAATCGCCACGTCATCCAATCCGCAACCCCACAGAACATCCGTATCGAGACATTCGATGGCGTTCCGCTACAAATTGCGAAAATATGGGAAGACCCCTCAACCGATCTAGCTGTCATTGATCTCGGGCGGGAAGACCTTCCCTCCGGTCGTATCGGTGATAGTCGCGCAATCGAAGTCGGTGATCATGTCTTCGCAGTCGGTAGCCCCTTCGGACTAAACCACTCCGTCAGCTACGGTATCATCAGCGCGAAAGGAAGACGAAACCTGGAGCTTGGAACGAAAGCCATTGTCTACCAAGATTTCATGCAAACCGATGCGGCAATCAACCCCGGAAACAGTGGAGGACCCTTGATGAACATGCGAGGCGAAGTCGTCGGTATCAATACCGCTATCGCAAGCAACTCGGGGGGCAACGAAGGAATTGGTTTCTCCATTCCGATCAATCTCGCTATGATCGTTGCAAAACAACTTGTTGAACAAGGTGAACTGCGACGCTCCTATCTCGGCGTCAGCGTTGAACGAGCTTTCAACGTCGACCCACAAATCGGTGTACAATCCTATCGTGCAAAAGGTGCCTTCGTCAAAGTCGTCAAACCCAATAGCCCTGCAGAAGTCGCAGGAATTCGATACGGTGATATCATCCTCGAATTCGACGGGACCCTCGTTGAAAACGACGAACACCTCGTTCAACTCGTCGGACTTACCAGCACTGCGCGCCCTGTCGAAGTCATTGTACTAAGAGAACGATCCAAACTATGTATCCCTGTCTCCCTAGCGCAACTTTCTGGTCCTTGATTCACACCACACTCGCCACCGCCCCCCTCCGAAACGGCGATAAGCCGATCGCTTTTCTCGTTACACTCTTTCATGCCATTCTGTTATGGGCATCCCTCCTCGCCCTAAATGCCGTTTCACAAGACCCCTCGCCATCGAACGCGTTTAACCCCGCCAACTCAAACCAAGTCACCGAGTTGCTAGCCCCCTTCAAAGAGGCTGCCAAAAAATGGGAAGACGACGTCGAAAAACTCTGTAAGACTAACACACAAGACGGCGGAGACGAACACGTGCTGTTTATCGGAAGCTCAAGCTTCCGCCTCTGGGATAACCTACCTGAAGATCTAGCACCATACCCGATCGTCAAACGAGCATATGGTGGAGCGAAATTTCGCGATCTTGCGATCTACACCCCAGAACTTGTTCGTGGCGTGAAATTCAATCGCGCCGTGATCTTCATCGCGAACGAAATCACCGGAAAAGAAGACGACACCCCACCGGAAACCACCCGCAAACTTGCCCACCTCGCTATCGAGCAACTCCGCCGAGAACAACCCAATTCACACGTCTTCCTCCTCGCCGTAACGCCCACGCCGTCACGCTACGAGTATTGGCCCAGAATCCAAAAAACAAATCAAATGCTCAAAAGCCTCTCTAACGAACTACAAAACGTACACTATATCCCAACCGCAACCGCTTTCCTTGACGCCGATGGACTGCCCCGCGCAGAGTACTTCAAAGACGATCGTCTTCACCTTAACCATGAAGGTTACGCCGTCTGGTCTGAATTGATCAAACGCGCACTGGCCGAAGTTGCCCCTTCACGCTCCAAATAACCATAGCGCTCGGCATATTCTTTCCACTCCCTGAGAATCATCGCTTCCTCGTCGGTATCCAATTGCAATCGATTGGTTTGATACCCTCGCTCATGCCGTTGCTTCTGCTCCCATCGCGCCCTCAATTCCTCCGTTACTCCCAGATCCAAGTGACGGTAGATCTCTTCCATCGTTGCAATCGGATCTGCGACAAAACTCTCATAAGTTACATCGATGATCTGCTCCCGTCGAATCGTTGCTCGATCCGTTTCAAATGCGCGGTACATCGAGTTCAATGACTCAACTACAAATCGATGCAACCGTTTTCGATCCGTCGGCGACTGCAATGCTTGATGTGCATCCAACGAAACCCATAAATTCATCGTCGATGGGTATAACTTCCGCGGATCCCGAACGATGTGCACATACTTCGACCCAGGAAACATCGATTGAAGAATCCCCAATCGCCCCGTGTGCGGCGGACTCTTGAGCAACATCCGCTTCTGATTGTGCAAAGTCAAGGCTTTGAGAAACCACAATAAGCTCTCCTTCCATCGCACTAAATTCTCAATCTGAAATTCTGCCGTGCTCAACGTATCGGTATACGGAACCTCTTCATTCGGAAATAAAATACGATAATAAGGAGACGGCGCACCGAGGTTCACCATCGCAAACTCATCCTCCTGCGGTAACCCCCACCCCGCTTGCATGTTGTCCATCGGACGGCGATGAGGAAGCAAAAAACCTCCAAATCGAGTTACCCACCCCTCTGTCAATAAAAAATGCCAAGGTGCAAAACACTCGTACGTTGTCGGGGTCGCAAATTGTGTATCCAACGACAGGTATTCGTGCAACAACGTTGTACCTGATCGCCAATGACCCAAAACAAAAACCGGCGGCGCTACCAACTCCGCTCTCGCAATCGCCCTACCCCATATCAGTTGCTGCGAAACTGCTAGCATTGCATTCATCGGCGAAAACAGCGATACGCCAATGACATGATGCATTCGCCCAATACTGATCCCAGATAAATGCTTGCCTATCACGCGAAACCAAACATTTGGCGGCATCCCATGCCAAAATCGAGGCATCCATGCCGGGTATTTCAGCGGTTTATTCGTCTCTGTCTTTGCCATCGTTTGGGACACATCTCGCGCAGGAAAGCGTAATCGCTATGGACGCTACGGACTAGCGGAAGGTAGTCTCCACTCCGCTCCGAGCGAATCTGGTTGTATCAAGAATCCCATCAAGCTCGATACCCCGCTTGCAACGAGATACGTCCCCCGAATCGAAAAAATGACTCTGGCGAATCCCACCTTAGGGAGATTCACCTACAACGACCCCACAGCGAAACAGCATTCAGAAATACTCCAACGATGGAAAAACTAGCCGAGCTGTTCCTTAAGAATCGCAACCTCGTCGTTCCACTCGGAATCCTTGGCTGCATTCTTGTCGTACTCGCACCCTTGCCCCCCGCCCTGCTGGACCTACTGCTCGTTAGCAATATCGCGGTCTCCGTCCTAGTGCTCCTGACTACCATGTCCGTCGCAGCACCCATCGAATTCAGCCTCTTTCCCAGTGTTCTGCTAGCAACTACCCTGATGCGCCTTGCGCTCAACATCGCTACAACTCGCCTCATCCTCACCCAAGATTCCAGCGGTCCGACCGCTGTCGCTGGACATGTCGTAGAAGGCTTCGGCAATTTCATGGCCGGAGACAAAATCGAAGTCGGACTACTCTTGTTTGTAATCATCTTCATTATCAACTTCGTTGTGATCACCAAAGGTGCGACTCGGATCGGTGAAGTCGCAGCGCGTTTTGCCCTCGACGGAATGCCCGGAAAACAATTGGCGATCGACTCCGATCTCCATGCAGGTCTGATCAATGCCGCCGAAGCCCATGAACGACGCATCGAAGTAACTCGGCACGCTGATTTCTACGGCGCAATGGATGGTGCCAGCAAATTCGTCCGTGGAGACGCAATAGCCGGTTTGATCATCACCGGTCTAAATCTCCTCGGTGGCCTCTATGTTGGGATCGCTTACTTCGGGCTTTCACTACCACAAGCTGCGGCAACCTATAGCAAACTCACCATCGGCGACGGACTCGCAACACAACTCCCTGCACTCCTCATCTCCGTCGGAGCAGCTTTGCTGACAACCCGCTCCGCACACCGTAGCGACTTCTCCACAGAAATCCTCGGACAACTCTTTGCAAAACCACTTCCTCTCCTGATCGCAGGAGTCTTCCTCGCCCTGCTCGTCCTAACCTCGCTACCCGCCATCCCACTCCTTACACTCGGATCCGGGGCTATCGGCATCGCCTTCTTACTCCGAAAAAACCAGCAGAAAGAAGCATCTAGCTCTCAACTTCAAGCAGACCAACTGAAAGAATCCACCAACCGTCCCTCAGAAAAGAAAACGGAAGATTACCTCAACGAAGATGCAATCCGTCTCGAACTCGGTGCTAGCCTAATTCCTCTTGTGGACCCCGCTCGCGGTAGCGACATCATGAAAAAAATTACCGCCGTGCGAACACACTTGGCAAGCGACCTGGGAATCCTACTACCCATGGTTCGAATCAAAGACCGACTGAATCTCCCAAGCTATCAGTACGAAATTTCATTGCTCGGAAACGTCATCGCATCC
>JBIJCS010000253.1:0-7025 GCA_044344575.1 Pirellula sp.
GACCGGAAGCCTTGAGTCGGACAGTGCGCGCTCTTTGGATGATCCGTGGCGTCAAACGGTCTCTCGCAAAGACGCTAAGACGCAAAGAAGACCGGAAGCCTTGAGTCGGACAGTGCGCGCTCTCTGAATGATCCGTGGCGTCAAACGGTCTCACGCAAAGACGCCAAGACGCAAAGAAGTTCGGAAGACTTGAGTCGGACAGTGCAGGCTCTCTGGGTGATCCGTGGCGTCGAACGGTCTCACGCAAAGACTCCAAGACGCAAAGAAGATCGGAAGACTTGAGTCGGACAGTGCAGGCTCTCTGGGTGATCCGTGGCGTCGAACGATCTCACGCAAAGACGCTAAGACGCAAAGAAGATCGGAAGACTTGAGTCGGACAGTGCGCGCTCTTTGGATGATCCGAGGCGTCGAACGGTCTCACGCAAAGAAGCTAAGACGCAAAGAAGATCGGAAGACTTGAGTCGGACAGTGCGCGCCGGGTGGTTTGGAGGTGCCTTTTTGCATTCATCAATACGTCGAACCAATCAGACAGTACCAACGTTATGGCATAGGGTGCTCGGTCTGGATTGCCACACTTTGAGGAAATTGGCTTGGTGTCAGTATTCCAACGCTCACCAGACGACTTGTTGCGATGAAAATACAGGGCCTTCCATACACGTTCGGCGATAATCCCAACTCCCGTCCGACTGCTTGATCTTTGCCACACAGGTAAAGCAAATTCCGATTCCGCAAGCCATCGGGGTTTCCAAGGAGATCTCGCAAGGTACATGGTACTTTTCGGCTACTTTGCCAACTGCTTGCATCATCGGTTCCGGTCCGCAGCACGCTATACGCGTGGAACTTGCACTATCCATGAGCATGCGTTCAAGAGGTTCGGTCACTCGTCCGTGATGACCTTGCGAGCCGTCTTCTGTTGCAAGCTCCAACTTTACGCCACGAGCTGCAAACGTGTCGAGACCTGCTAAATATTCTTTGGTTCGTGCACCGTAACACAAGGTGACACGATTCGCGAAGGAATGTGGAGCCGTTTCGCTTCCGTAACATTCGAGTCCTAGGGCACTCGAAGCGAGTGTCAGCATCGGAGTGATGCCTACCCCACCGGCAACAAGGATCAGATGCTCGACAGGAGAGTTGCTAAAGGTATTTCCCAAAGGGCCCCAAAGCTCAATCGACTGCCCAACGGTGCGTTGAGCCAACGCGCGCGTGAATTTCCCTTTTACCACATAAACGACCGATATCGTTTCTGGTACCCCTGAGGAGTCTTTGTCTCGATCATAGAAAGCCAACGCTCTGCCGATCAAAGGATCGTTGCAGTCGGCGATACGAACCATGAAGAACTGACCGGGGCGCGTCTTGGTGGCGAATTGAGGCGCACGAACCTTTAGTAGCCAAGTATCCTTAGCAACAGGTCGGTGTTCCAAGATGTCCGACCGCAAGAACTCGAATCCGGAATTGGGTAATGCGGAGTTGCATGCGGACTGGGTCATATGGTCTTGGTCTGTTTCTGTGCTGAGGTCACGAAGTACACGACGACTCCTAAAAGGATGATCGCAAGCTGGCTCGCGAAGAAGTACCCCATGTTTCTGAGAGATTCTCCCGTCTCTCCTCCATAGGCGTGCAATCCGATCCCAAGAATATTGGTTCCGAACATCGACCAAGCGGTGATGATATTGCCACCGATCGCAAGCATTGCAAAGCCTAGTGGTCCAACGAGTTTATCCCACTTGGCATGCAACAACAACGCATTCCACAACACGATCATCAATGCGCCGTTTTCTTTCGGATCCCAACCCCAGAAACGGCCCCAGCTATCGTCGCCCCATAGTCCACCCAAGACAGTACCGACGAAACTGAAGAAGATCCCGAAGCAAACCACACCATAGCAGACGCGGTAAAGTGTATCGATTAGTTTCTTGCGTGTTTCTTCTGCAATCACAGAAGGAGCCATCCAGGCGAAGAAGGCGAGAAGCACAATCCCGATGCCTAGGAAACCGGCTAAGAATGTCGCTGAGTATCCTAACGAAACACTGATCACGTGTGTGGAGAGCCAGAACTGCGTATCGAGCACGGCTTGCAAAACCGGCATCGAATCGCCGATATCCAACCCATCCGCAACGAGCAAGGAAAGATATCCGGCTTTGGCTGCAACCAAAAGGGAGATCGATATTGGGAAGAGTAGTTCAGAGACGACTCCAGCAAGAACAATTGCCCAGCCGATGAAAACGGCAGCCGAGTAGAGGCTGACCACTGGAGGTCGCTCGGAGATGTAAATCCGTGAAATGATCGCTACGGTATGGATGATCAATGTAACAACGCAGATCCAAAATGCGGCTTGGCGGATCCATTCCTTCACTAACGCACCCGTAGGATTGGATGCGAACGCGGAACAAACCAACCCAAGAAATGCGGTCAGCGCAGCAACGATATACAGCCCATACGAAATGCTGATTGGATTGAAATGGCTATACCAAGCTTCAAAGCGAGCCTTCTCTGAACGCGCCACCATCGAGTATTTGTCTTCAAGCATCTTGGCATACTTGCTTACTTCCTCATTGATCTGCTTGCTGTTTGTAGAACCTTTTCGGAGGCTTTGCGCTAACTGCCTGAATTGCGAAGTGGGATTATCGAGCTTCTTAGGATCGAAGTTCTTGAGCACTTCATAAAAGGCGGGTGCAAAGGCATTCCACTGAGGCGGTGGTTGTGAGGGATCGATTTTCTCAGGTAAATCTGTCGGCGGGATAATAGCCGGTGGGCCTTTTCGCTTGATCGATTCCATAACTGGCCCAAGTCCATCGATGACCTGCGAGAGTTTTTGCGGATCGTTGGCAACGGACTTGAGTATGTCATCGATCGGTTCGTAAGCTCCCCAGATCGAATAGAAGATTCCCATGCGAGTTTGCAGTCGCATGAAGTTTCGGTCTTCCACTGTCCAGCTACTTTCTTCGGAGCTGGCCAACTGCTGGAACTTTCTCTGGAATGTATCAGAGTTATCTCCAGCAAGTTTCTCGTCGATCTGCTTGATGCTGTACCGGTGACTCTTGTGTCGATCAAGACCTAGTTCATCGAGGAGTGCAAGGGAGTCGATGCGAACCAAAGGGGCTTCCATAACCCAAGGCTCATGAGCCATGACACTTATCAACCATTGTGCGGCTGTGATTTGCTTCCCCGTCTCTTGGGCTCCTTCGTAGCTATGTCCTTCTAGGGACAAAGCATAAGGTTTGTCGGACAGTGCTTTTAGAACTTGTGCTCCGACCCCAGCCAATGGCTTGATGCGCCCTTCGTGTTGAACGGGTAGTTCTCCGATTGCATACCAGTCTATATTGCCTTCTTTTGCAGCTGGCGTTTTAGCGCGGTTGTATAACCAGCCCCCCAACAATGCCAAAGGAATCAGGGCTGCGGTGAGATACCAAGGTGCACGGTCGGTCAACGCGATGGCTTTTCGGTCGTACCGAGATGCAAAACGCGTAAGGGTAATACTGAAGTGCGCCAGCATTCCCAATCCCACCAAGACGCAAGAGACATAAGGGATCAGCCAACCCGCGTTCGTAACGACTTGCAAGACCGTTTGTTCAACTCCAAGCGGTGTTTGCGCTGCGGGTGCGTACGATGATTGGTAGTAGGTTTCACCACGGAACCGCATCGGGCTGTTCATCCAAATACGGCCTTCTTGTAACGTTGTACCCGAATCATCCACGATGCGTACATACGACGAGTAGTCCTTCGGAATGGCTGTACCCGTGTACTGCTTGAGCTCGACGTTGGTAAGCTCGAACGCAAAGGGTTTGAGGTTTCTTCGGAATCGCAAAGCCAGATCAAATTGACGACCATCAGATTCGATTGTTGTTAAAAAGTTCTGTGGTCGGAAGGTGGTGTCATTCAGCAGTTGGCTTACTGCAAATCGCCCAAGCTCTTTCGAAGTTTTCTTTTCGCGTATGGAGATGTACGCGCTAGCGATGTTCATTTCGCTTTTTGCACCACCGGATTTGAGGACTTCTACAAGTGCCAATTCCGGGGGCAAACCTGCGACTCCTTCTGCTTCTTTTGCTAACTCTGGATCGCTGCGACGAGGTTTCAGGTCGGAGTTTGGCATCCATTTCTCAACTCGGATCTCGAATGGCAACGAGGAGTCAGTCAGTAAAGATTTTTCTGCGGCAGCTTTCGAGATCAAGGGATCATCGAATGCAACAACTCGGTCTTTGTCGGGTTGTGTTTTATCGATCACCGCTAGTTCCACGATATCTGTTTGAACGGCGGCACGCGTCCGTTGTCCTTCGTACAAGCTGATGCGTTCTTCGCGTTGACGATCGCCAAAGGCAAATTGTCCGATCATCAGCAAACCGATCCCGAGGTGGATCAAGACGTTGCCGCCACGTCCCCCGAAGAGAATGGTCAGGCCTGAGAGCATCACGGCGCTGACGATCAAGCTTTTTGCGAGCTGCCAGACGATGCGCAGACCTGGATCAGGTATGCGCACTGCATCACCAGCAATGGCAAGGATTATTCCAACTGCCAAGACCAAGGCGAATCCGATCCAAAGGGCAAATTTGGATATGCTGTGTTTTGGGGAAGCAAAGACCCCCCAAGCTCCCAATCCTATGATGGACAACCATAAGGAGGTGATACATCCGTTCCAAATGGTGTCGTAGCTGAACGGTGGCTCGCCCTGCAATCCATCACCCAAGTGAGCGCCAAAGACGATCATCGCTATGAGTGCAAAACCGAGGAGAGTGATTGCCATCCCCGCAATAAAACGGGCCCCCCGAGCGGTCATGTGAAAGCGAGTCATTTTTGCGGCGACTAGATTGATCAACAATATCAGGCCGATTGTCGCGCCACCGGGAATCACAAAAAACCCAGGGTACGCTTTCTCATGACGCCAAATGGTTTGTGGAACGAAGACGTCGAAATCGACTTTGGCGACCCAACTGTTGAAGTAAGATCGCTTAACGTCAACAATCGTCTCTTCGTCTTGAGCAAGCGTGCCAACGAGGAGGATGAGGATTCCCAAGGCGAACATCGCGCAAGTGATCTTCAAGGAGCCTGCGTAGCGAAGCACCGTCCAGATACTTCGCTCTAAGCTATTCGTATTCGGTACCGAACGTGGTACTAAACCGTCTTGTAGAGGTGCAGTGGCCATGGTGAACGATCTATTTTAAAGAGATGGATTGAACAAAATCGATGAACTTCTGTTTTTGAGCTTCTGCGAGACGGTTGTCTCCGATGAGCTTGACGAACAGATGCAATTCTTGGTTTTCTGTGGGAATCGAAGCTACCATCAACATCGGTGCTTGAGGTTCTTCCGATTTGCGAATGGTGTACAGCTTGGCTTCTTTGTCCCCGACCACAATGGTCTGTGCTTTTTCAATTGTTTGCTGTACCACGGGATCGATTTGGGCTGGTTCGGATTCCTTGAGAACCTGCTGAGCCCACATCGCTGTGTTCGCTTGCGGATTGTCGGTTGCCATGCTGACGGTGACTTCGCCATTTCCTTCTGCTGACTCGATCTTCAACGTCGCTAAACGGAATGGAGAACCTTGTCCAACACTCCAACCCTCAGGTAATCGGTAATCGAGCTCGGGGCGTTTTGGAGTTTCGGTCGGTGATGCAGAAGCCGACGGTGTTGACGGAGGCAAAGTCGGAGTTGGAACCGCTGAGCTCGCCCCGCTTGCGGGCAGAGCACTCGGGGCCATGCCGCCCGATCCAGTTCCTGTTGCGTCAAAAATATACGATGGAAGTAACCCTTCGCCCCGTGGCACCGAGACCAATGAATCATTGAGTGTTTTCAAATCAACCGGATCGATCTTCAACTGACCTCGCCAACGATTGACATTGCTAAGCAAATACTCCGACCAGTCTTTCTGGTCAGGCATGGCCAACGCGGTGACCGTGAACTTAATGCTTCCTGTTCCCTCGGGAGACACGAATTCAGCCAACGCGATATCATTGCGAGGATTCATTACCCAGCCCGAGGGTAGTGCGTTCGAAGGCTTTCCTGTATTGGCATCGATTGCAAAGCCGCTGACGATGGTGTGAAAGTCCCCCATGAGCGGTTCAAGCCGTTCTGGGCTATCGGTCGCCTTGAGAAAGTAGCAACCGGAATCCAATGGCAGAATCGCACCGAGGATCCGTCTCGGTCCCGAGACGGTTGGAGTTCCTGCGTTCGGTTTGCCCGAACTGGGATTTGATCCCGCGATTCCGGCGTTTCCAAGAGAAATTGGTCCACTATTGGATCCTGCCAACGGCCCCGAAACGAATTCGGTATCGGACTTCGGAGCATCGTAAACCCGCACTACCGGCGGCGGATCACATCCGATCAACGCAGGCAGGACTAGCATTGCCAGGCCCACCAGATGTGCTCGAAAAAGAGGGGCTTTTACGGTTTTGTCTGTCAAGGGAGTTGCGTGCTGTGGAGGGGGGAGGTGGGTGGGGCGAGGAGCTTGTCCATGTTCCTGGGTTTCGCTTTGAACAGAAAGTACCCTGTCCTGACGATTGCCTTCTACTGAAACCCGGAAATACAAGATCGGGTTTCACGAGAACTAAGTTCCAAACACCGTTAAAAGTACTCATTAGTATAAGCTGACGACCCTCCCTCGACAGTTCAAACTTTGTCCCCGGGAGCAATGAGCAGGTGCAAAATCTGGGTTTTTCCGGTCTTGCCGAAAAAGAGGCATCGATGGCGGGGAATAAAAAAACTCGCGAACGAGAGTTCGCGAGTTTTCTCAGTGGTCCATGGATGCGTCAATTCTCCGCAACTAGGCTCATTGAGCCTGTCTGCAGGAGTCGAAGCGATTCATTAGCCAACGACCTTGGTTACCGACTCAACCATTGGGCCGAGAACTGGTTCGATGACTTCTTTGACGCCAGGGATTGCGTAAAGGGTTTCAAGGATTCCGCCGACTTTCTTCAAGTACGGAGCAAAGAATGGGCCGAGAACACCCTTGGCAACATCTGGAACTCCGGTCATCGAATCGGTGTAAGCCTTCGCTGCTTCTTCAAGCTTTCCAACTGCACCCTTTGCGGTGTCG
>JBIJCS010000254.1:0-7013 GCA_044344575.1 Pirellula sp.
ATCATTTTCACCCGTTGGATCAGTTGCAATCGCGACGGGAGTCGTTTCGCGAGTTGTGCAGCGAGTTGGGGTTGAAGGGGACGATTTTATTGAGTCGAGAGGGGATCAATCTATTTATTGCGGGGGGGCGAGATGCGGTTGAGCGGGTGCTGGGGTTGGTTCGATCGATACCTGGATTTAGTGAGATTTCGGTCAAGGAGAGTGAAACGGAGTATCAGCCGTTTAATCGCATGTTGGTGAAGATCAAGAAAGAGATCATACCAGTTGGATGTGATGGGATTGATCCGGATCCTGTTGCTTCGCCGAAGCTTGCTCCACGTGAGCTCAAGCGGTGGTTAGACGAAGGGCGACCGGTAGCGTTGTTGGATACTCGCAATGATTACGAGGTGGCGTTGGGTACATTTCGGGGAGCGATCGATTTGCATTTAAAGACATTTCGTGAGTTTCCTTCGGCGGCGGCTGGGTTACCTGAGGAGGTTCGCAAGCAGCCGGTCGTGATGTTTTGTACTGGGGGGATTCGTTGTGAGAAGATTGGTCCTTACATGAAGGGGTTGGGTTTCGAGAACATTTATCAGCTTGAGGGTGGCATACTCAAGTACTTTGAGGATTGTGCGCAGGAGCATTACGACGGAGAGTGTTTTGTATTTGATCAGCGCGTGGCGGTCGATCCATCGTTGGCCCCGACGGATGTGTATGAGTGTTTTGCGTGCAAGCATGTATTGACTTTGGAAGATTGCAGTTCACCGAAGTACCGTGAGGGGGTAAGTTGTCCGCATTGTTACAGGGATCCTTTGGAGAGTGCGAAGGATCGGCTTGCGGCGCGTCAATCGAAGATCACGTCGGTAGCGAGTTCGCAGCCTGGGTGTGTGGCTTACGAGAATCGTCGTTGGATCTCGATACCGCAGCAGTGTGCTGGGATGCGATTGATCGATGCGTTGCAAACGATTTATCCGCCGTATAGCACGGAGCAATGGTTGGAAGCGATCCATTCTGGTGAGATTACTTCGCCTGCGGCGACGAAGACGCAATGGCGTACGGAGTCGGTGCAGGCGGACCGTGTTGTCCGAGAGGGAGAGCGATTTTTACATGCGCTACCTGGATATACTGAGCCACCGATCGATCCAGCGATTGGATTGCTGCATGAGGACGATGCGATTGTCGTGGTACACAAAGGAGCACCGTTGCCATTGCATCCGTCTGGTCGATACCAGAAGAATTCGTTGGAGTGGATTTTGCATGAGGCATATTTTCCGGAGAAGCTTCGGCCGGCGCATCGAATTGACTCGATGACAACGGGATTGGTGGTGTTTACGCGCAAGTATAAGTTTGCATCGATATTGCAGCCTCAGTTTGCTGGTGGGGAGGTCGACAAGACGTATTTGGCGTGGATTGATGGAGTGCCGAATTGGGATGCAACGCGCTGTGAATTACCGATATCCGATATATCGTTACCGAATGGTGGGCGTCAGATTGACCCGAGTGGTCAACCGGCGGTTACGCAGATCCAAGTGGTTCGCAGTGAAGGGGATCGTACGTTAGTTCAGATTGAGCCCAAGACTGGGCGGACGCATCAGATACGACTTCATCTTGCGGCTTTAGGGCATCCGATCCTTGGGGACCCGTTGTATGGTGATGTAAGATATCGCGAGGGTCGGGAGCCGATGTTGTTGCATGCTTGGAAGTTAAGTTTTACGCATCCATTGCGATTGGAGCGTGTTACTTACCAAGCGGATCGAGTTGAGTTTAGCGCAACGGCGGTAAGGCCTGTGGTTTAGTTGCGGTAGTTTGCGAGCCAATGGGCGTAGGGTGCGGGCAAGGTAGCCCATGCTGCGGTGGCGAGATGGTTGTCGGCGTTCTCGAGTAGTTCTTTTGCGGCGAGATATGGCCAATGGGGTTCTGCGAGGAGGCGTCTTCCGAAGGATGCGAAATCGATTTTTCCTTCTTGGATGAGTCGATTGGTGCCTGCTGCGTCATCGAGAAGCCAGCTTGTGGTACCGGGTAGTTTCGTTTCATTGAGAACGCGAGAGGTGATATCGACCATCATATTGGTACCCCAAGGGATGGAGGCGTTGGGTGTATTGAATCCCATGGAGACATCAACGGAATCGAGTCCTTGGGATTTCATTGTTTTCAGAAGGTCGATTGATTCGCTGAGCATTTGTTCGTCATTGCCATCGAAGTCGACGACACCGAGGCGTGCGGTCAGTGGTTTATTTTCGGGCCAAACATTTTTGGCGGTATCGAGTGTTTCGCGAAGGTATCGCCCGCGATTGAATGCGTTTCCGCCATATTCGTCCGAGCGATGATTGGAGTGGATCGACCAGAAGTTTTGGGCGAGGTATCCGTGTGCGAAATGGAGTTGGAGC
The DNA here is from genome assembly GCA_044344575.1 of Pirellula sp. Lineage (GTDB taxonomy): Bacteria > Planctomycetota > Planctomycetia > Pirellulales > Pirellulaceae > JBKCUI01. The sequence continues at coordinate 2,367 of JBIJCS010000254.1, forward strand.
CATTCGAAGCCGAGGTCACGAGCGCGTTGTACGGCGCTTTTCATGTCACTTTGAACGCGGTGGATATCATCGACGCTCATTTCGTTGGGGACTTTATTGAGTTTTGCGCCGAATGGTACTGGAGATGGGGCGATGGTGGTCCAGGCGTTCGGTTTTCCGTCTTCGATGTGATCGTCACCTTCCCAAGGTCGGTTTGCTGAGGCTTTGCGCCCGGCGTGAGCGAGTTGGATACCGGGTACCGCGCCCCATTTTTTGATTTCGCGAACGATCGGTTCGAGTGCGGCTGCTTGGGCATCATTCCAGAGACCGGCGTCGGCCCAAGTGATACGTCCTTCTGGGGAAACCGCGGTTGCTTCAACGATAACAAGTCCGGCACCGCCGCGAGCGAGGGAGCTATAGTGGACGAGGTGCCAGTTGTCTGCAGCACCGTCGACAGACATGTATTGGCACATGGGAGCGACAGCGATACGGTTTCGAAGAGTTGTATCCTTGAGTTGAAATGGATCGAGGAGGGATGGCATATGGGATTTGATTATTACTTGGTTGTTGGGGAGAGTAGAAGGAAGTCGATACCGACCATGAAGCCTGGAACAGCTTCGGGGTGTTTGCCGACGATTTGGACTTCGAGTTTGTGTTTACCTTGGGTGAGTTTTCTTGGGGGTAGGTTTACGATCCCGGTGGTGATCACATCGGGGTTGTTGAAGCAATCGATAGGATCGCCTAGTTTTTCGCCATCGATTGTGAGTTGAATGATGGCGTAGTCGCGGGCTTTGGTAAGAGCGGTAGCGAGGTTGTAGGTGGCTTCGTTAGCAACCTCGAATTCGAGGACGAGTCGATCGTTAGGTTGTGCGCCGGTCCACCAGAGGTGATCGTTTCCGCTCCATTGATCTTTGGGGAAGGCCCGCATGTCTTGTCGCTGGGTGGTACCTCGGGATTTTTCGAGGACTTTCATCCTTTCGCCTTCGATAGCGTTTGGAACATTTCCTTTCGCATCGAAATTGGGTTTTGGTCCGCGTAGGGGGACTTGCGAAGAGCTTGCGAGGTAGGCGACGAGATCTCTTATTTCTTCTGGTGGCATGGGGTCGAGCAGACCGTTGGGCATGAGAGAGAGTTCGGAGAGTTTGCGTTGTTCGATTTCGTTTTTAGCAACAACGACGAGGTCATTGATTGTTTTTAGGGTAACTGCGCTATCGGTTTCTTTGGTGATCAGGCCGGAGAGAACGCGACCGTCATCGAGTTGTAGCAGGGTCATTTGGTAGTCTTTGCCGACCACTGCGTTTGGAGCGACGAGATTTTCGAGGATATAGTTCAGGTCGGCTCGGTTGGAGCCGGTCAGATCGGGGCCGACTTTTTCGCCTGCGCCGAAGAGTTGATGGCAAGCGGCGCAGTGTTTATTGAACAGGGTGCGACCGTTGCTGGAGTCTGCTTTAGCGAGGAAGTTTTTGGTGAGGAGTGTTTTGTATTTTTCGATAGCAGCTTTTTGTTCTTCGTTGGAAGTGCCGACTTTGCCCCATGATTGATTGATACGTTCGAGGAGAGGAGCGTCGTTTAGGCTTACCATTTGGCGAACGTGGAAGGCGTGGACATCGGAGCGAGCGATTTTATCGGCTTCGATGGCATCGAGGAGTTTTTGAGCGAAGGGGGCGCGTGTAACGAGGGTTGCCACAGCGTCTTCGCGTGCGGTTTTTGTGAGTTTGTTGTAGATCGATAGAAGTTTATCGGGGGTTTGGTTGTCAGCGACGGCAGCGAGGGCACGGATGGCTGGAGCTTGGAGTTCTTCGTTATCTAAGACTTGGTAGAGGGTAGGAGCGAGTTCTTTGTCGCGACCTTTGACGAGGATTTCCAGAGCGCGAAGTCGTTCTGGGGTTGGGCGTTTTGCATCGGCGAGCAGTTGGCGTAGTTGTGGGAAAGCGCGTTGATCACCGAAGGCGACGGCGAGGCGTAAAGCGAGATCGCGAATTTCTTCGGAGTCTGATTTTGCGAACGCATCGTATGCTGCTTTCCATGATTGCGGTTGAGGGACATTGACTCGTCCTTCCATGGATCGGCTGATTTGATCGAGTGCGGATCGTTGTTGTTCGGTGGGCCAGGATGGGACTTGAGCCATCAGCGCATCGAGGCCTTGTTCGTCGGCTGCAGCGCGTCGGACGATGTATTCGGAGAGAAGAGGAATTTGGCTGGCTTTAGCGAGTTCGATACCGCGAGTTGGGTTTGCTGCGACGAGTCGTTCGATGCCGTACCAAGTCACGAGGGGGATATTTCGGTCTTTTGCGTCTTGTGCGTGGGTAGCGAGTGCTTGTGCGATTTCCCAGGCGGGTTGGTCGGCGAGTCGGCTAAGGGCTGAGGCGAGGTATAAGCGAACAACGGGGTCGTTGGATTTGTTGTTTGCGAGTTCGATGAATTTGGCGAGGGATGTTGGTTCGACTTGTCGGTCTTCACAGAGGAGTTGAATTGCCCAAGCTTTGACAAACGCAGAGGGGTGGTTCAAGAGAGAGAGGAGTTTTGGTTCGTCCCAAGCGTTGATTGCGTGACCGAGCCATAGGCCGCGAAGGACCCGTGTTTCATCATCGCTAGCGAGGAGTCGAACGAGTTCGGGGGAGATGTCATTGAGATCGAGTTGTTTGTTTGCAGCGCGTTCTTGGAGGATGCGTCGCGAGGTGCGGACGAACCAATCGTTTTTGTGCCAAGCGAGTTTGGTTAGTTCGGCGTCGGAGAGTTTCGAGAGATCGACGTGGTTTCGGTTAGGGATGCCGTAAGAGATGTTGTAGACACGTCCGTTGGTTCGGTCCCAGATTTCGGGGTTCACGCGGTGGCAGGCGTTGCGATCGTACCAGTCGATCAGGTAGACGGAGCCGTCGGGAGCGGTGCGAAGGTTGATGCCGCGGAACCAGCGATCGTTGGAGAGGAGCAAGTCATCGCCGTGTTTACCGATGTAGCCGCTTGCGTCTCGCACGAGGCGGTCCATGTTAACGCGGTTGCCGTGGATATTGTTGAAGAAGATTTGGTTTCGGTAGCGATCGGGCCAGTTATCGCCGAGGTAGATCATTGCACCGCAGTGAGCATGTCCGCCACCGGCATCGGACGTGTCGTCTTGGATCCCTGGTTCGTGTCCCCACCAAGCGTGATCGCCGATGTTACCGGCGTAGTGGAGGTGATCAGCGATGGTTTTGATATCGTTGAATACGTAGCGGTTGAAGTGTTCTCCTGCTTGGCGTTGGTAGTGTGCACCTTGGATGATGTGGTAGAGGTGTGGGATGACGCAAGCGGTGATGAAGGCTTGGCCATGGTCATTGAAGTCTACCCCCCAGGGGTTTGAGGTGCCCCATGCGAAGACTTCGAAGGTATGTTGAGTTGGGTGATATCGCCAGACGGCGGCGTTCATAGGGATTCGATCTTTATCGGGGGTGCCAGGTTTTCCGACTTTGCTATGGGTAAAGACACCGTGGCAACCGTAGAGCCAGCCATCGGGGCCCCAGTTGAAGGCATTGAGTGTTTCGTGGGTATCTTGGTAGCCGAATCCGTCGAGGAGGATTTGGGGTTGAGAATCTGGAGTATCGTCGCCGTTTGCATCGGGGATGAACATGAGGTAGGGAGCGGCACCGACCCATACACCGCCGAACCCGACTTCGAGACCACTGACGAGGTTCAGTCCATCGATGAATTGTTTTCGAGAATCGAAGAGACCGTCTTGGTTGGTATCTTCGAGGATGATGATTTTGTCGAGTCCTTGACCTTCTGGGGCGCGTTTGGGGTAGGTGTAAGCTTCAGCGACCCAGAGGCGTCCTTTGTGGTCAAAGGCCATTGCGACAGGTTGGTGGATTTGTGGTTCGCCGGCGGCGAGTTGGACGTGGAAGCCTTCGGGTACGGTCATGTGAGCGGCGGCATCGGTACCGGAGAGATCTTCTTTGAGTTCTCCGCGTGGTTTTGGCTGGGAGGCTTGGTAGGCGATTCCGGAGAGCTCGTTGGTTTGGTGTTTCAGGACGTGGCAACCGAGCATGCCACCGACGACGATATCGAGAGATTGGTTGGCATCGACATCGGCGAGAACGATTTGCCGACCGATTCCTGCGGTGTCATCCGCGAGGTGCGGAATCCATTGAACGGAATCCTTATGAGATCGGTTTAGTTCGAACCAGTAGACCACAGGGCCGGCATCCCAATTGGAGCTTTGGCGGTGGTGAGACCAATAGGTTTTGCCGGTGACGATATCTTTCAGGCCGTCGCCATTGATATCCGCGAGCTGAACAGAGTGGAGTTCAGAGAAGTGGATACCGTAGGGGTTTTCGGAGGGTTTGCTGCCCATGATCAGGTGTTTGATGAATTCGGGTTGGCCGTTGGGATTGGAGCGTTGTTCCCACCAAGCTAGCCCGTAACCGTGGGCATCGAGGCTGGTGATGACATCGTTGAGTCCATCGCCGTTGACATCGTAAGCGAACATATCAGCGCCGCCTGGGCAGAAGGGGACTGCTTGGAAATCCCATAGTCCTTCTTTGTTGGAACCGGGGTTTTTGAACCAACCGGCGTTCATCAAGATGTCTTGATGTTGATCGCCATCGACGTCACCGACACCGAGAGCGTGACCGAATCGTTCGTGTGCGACGGCTTCGGAGATACGGGTGAAGGTCCAAGGTGCAAAGTTGTTTTTCG
>JBIJCS010000255.1:0-6983 GCA_044344575.1 Pirellula sp.
TTGATCCATTACCTCCTGGCTTGTCATCACCCAAACCGGAACTTCGCGCGCTGTAGAAACCAAATGGCTTGTCGGTGGGATCTGCAATCGTCGATCGACGACGACACGAATCGCACGCCGCGCTAACGCTCCTTCGTCCTTACCAAGCCTCGCTGTTAGCATTGGATCGTCTGCTAATACCGTCGCGCTTCCAACCAGTATCGCATCCATCCGAGCTCGCATCTGATGGACTTCTCGTCGAGACTCCTCTCCGGATATCCATTTCGAATCACCCGTCGATGTGGCGATCGCCCCGTCGAGAGTCATCGCCCACTTTGCGATCGTCCATGGCAAACCAGTACCAATTCGCTTGAGATACGGTGCATTCAATGCCCGTGCCTGAGTTTCCAATACCCCGACCTCCACAGCGATACCCGCATCACGCAACTTCTGGATCCCCGCTCCAGAGACTTGTTCAAAAGGATCCAGCATCGCAACAACCACCCGACTCGGTCGATGCTTGATCAGTAAATCCGCACAAGGTGGAGTTTTGCCATAGTGACTGCAGGGCTCTAAAGTCACATACAGCGTCGCGCCGCGAAACGCCTCCTCTCCACAGTCATGAAACGCACGGACTTCTGCATGAGGACCACCAAACAACTCATGGTAGCCCATCCCCACACAACGACCTTCGCGGACCACCACACATCCGACCATCGGGTTCGGCTCGACGCGCCCAAGCCCCTCTCGAGCTAGGCGCAATGCCATTCGCATCCAATGCGCATCGATCGACTCCGACCCCGAAGAATCAGCCGCTGTTGTGGATGGTCCTAGTCCCATGCAATTGCATCCTGAGCGTTAAGAAACACCCGGCTCCTTGGCAGTCACTCCAGCGTGGTACGTGGTATAGAGGTAAATCGGGATGCCCAAATCACCGAGCGATTCTTCGATCAGCGGCCGTACATCCGACCACTGCAAACCTCCAACCCCCGTCGCCAACTTCGGCAACGCGAGACTCTTGAGCTGCTCTTTCTCCACTAAATGTCGCAGCCGCTTTAGACAGTGATGCACGTTCGGAACACTAGCCTTTCCAGGACGTGTACCATGTCCATGCTCGCCCTCTTGCGTCAATAGGTTGATGATGTGCACGTCACCAACCCCACTCCACATCCAAAGCTCACCGGGTTTCGGGTGAGTCTGGTGAGCGTAATGACGAAAATCCTTTGCCATCGAAGGCCAACGCTCTCGCAACGCTAACGCCAACCCAGAGTCGAAGTGGTCGTTGGGTGCCACACCGTGTGCAATCGCATGCGCCTTTGTCAACAAAATGTCGCCTGAGACTTCATGAATCATCGTATACCTGCCAATCGTGTGAGGGTAACCCTCCCTTGTCTTGGACAAAAGTCAACTCGCTCAATCCATCGATCTATGCGGGAGGGGGCACAGTCGATCCTTTCGCGAGCCGCTCAAGCAATAGTATACATCCAATATCCACGAATCTTCGCAGGACTTTCTGCAAGCCCCCCAAAACGCAATGTTTTCGAGAAACCTGCGCCATTTTGCCTAGCCAGAATTAACTCACTTCAGGTACTTCAAACCCTCTGCGATACTCTTTTGTTAACCAACGATTCGCCTCAGGCAAGTTGGTGAACTTCATACTCTTCGCGTCCCAATCAAGCTTCTTGCCGGGCATCCGTGCTGCGATGTTTCCTAACTGCACACACTCCGTCAACGGTCCAGCTAACTCAAATCCATCAGTCGTCTTCTTTCCGCCAATCACTGCATCGACCCAGTCATGCCAATGATTCGTGCCTGGTACTTCACGCACCGATATCGATTTGGCTTTGTTCGCTTCGTACAGCGATGGCATGCCGACGTGCGGCAATACCATCGTTCCTCCCTCTCCAATAAACAAAGAACCTCCCCCAGGAAGTTCAACACCTTCGGGTAACTGCGCTAGTTCCTTTGGTGGTTTGAGACCTCCATCGCGCCAAACCACTCGCAACTCTTTACCCGCCGTGTACTCGGTACCCGGAAAGACATAGGTAATCGTCTCTGGCCCTGGCCAAACCTCGTCGGTCGTCCCGTCATTTTGCCCCTCAATACTCAACGGGGCTGTTAATGCTAACGCACAAAAAACTGGATCGAGAATGTGACACCCAAAATCACCCAAAGCCCCAGAGCCAAAGGCTTGCCAATCCCGCCACTTGAACGGATGGTACACCTCGGGTGCAAATGGCCGCTGCGGTGCAGCCCCCAGCCATAAATCCCAGTTCACATGCGATGGAACCGGTGCCGATGCTGGGCGATCTGTCCGGTTGCAATATTGCCTCCCTTGGACACCTACCCATGAATGCACTTCCCGAACCTTCCCAATCGCACCCTCTTTGATCCATTGCACCCCCGTCCGATACTCCTTCGCCGAATGAATCTGATTGCCCATCATCGTCGTAAGATTCTTCTTCTCGGCTAACTTCCGCATCTGCCTGGCTTCCCAAACCGTATGGGTCAACGGCTTCTGGCAATACACGTGCTTACCCATCCCCATAGCCATCATCGCTGCTGGAGCATGCATGTGATCCGGTGTCGATACAATCACCGCGTCACAACGATCCCCTAACTCGCTGAGCATCTCACGATAGTCGACGTAATGCTTCACACCCGGAAACCCTTTGTCCGCCTTATCAAACCTCGTTGAATCAATGTCGCAGAATCCTACAAATGTCACCCCCTTGTGCGAACCGACCGATGAAAGATCCGACCAGCCCATTCCGTCCACACCCACCACCGCCACACGGAGCGATTCTAACGCCGATACCGTACGCGTCCCCGCCGAAAAACCAATCTCAGGGATCATCCATGCCGCAGCCGTCGCCGCACTCGTACCCGCTAGAAACTCTCGTCGCTTCATCATCCACTCCTCTCAATCGCATATCGATTCGATGCACTCACGCCGGCAAACACTCATGCGTAAATCTGAGCAAACTACCGCCCAAGCCCCCAATATAGCCGAAAAGATCTCTCGTACCGAAGACTTTCCACCCACGAAATTTCGCGCAGTCCCTGATATACTGAAAACGAGATTTTTCACTCCTCATCCCAATTCCGAATCTCCCAGTTTCGTTCCCACTCACGCCTATGACAACTGCGAATGACGACCAAGTCGTTCTATCTCCGGAGATGATGGCCAAGCTCGAGCGGATGGAGTTGATCTCGCGCAAGATCTTCCGGGGACGCATGAAAGGTGAACGTCGCAGCAAGCGAAAAGGCCAAAGTGTCGAATTCGCAGACTTCCGCAATTACGTCGCCGGTGATGACTTGCGTTTTATCGATTGGAATCTCTTCGCCCGCCTCGATCGACTCTATCTGAAAATCTTTCTCGAAGAAGAAGACCTTCACTTCTACACGCTCATCGACGACTCACTCTCGATGAACTACGGGACGCCGACCAAGTTTCTCACGGCGAAACGAATCGCTGCTGCACTGAGCTACATCGGTCTTTGCCGTGGGGATCGCGTTTCTGTAAGTACCTTCAGTCGCGCCGGGCAACCCCTCGTGCTGCGCGGTCGCGCGAATACCCACCGCTTGATCAACTCCCTGCAATCGGCCCAATGCGAATTGCCTCAAGCCACTCTGGAAGAATCTGTACGACGGTTCTGCTTGAAAAATACCGGCAAAGGAATCGTTGTACTCCTGACCGACTTGATGAACAAATCGGGATACGAATCCGCTTTAAAAATGCTCGTCGCCCGCGAAATGGATATCTACCTAATCCATGTCCTGAGCCCCGAAGAACTCAACCCAACGCTTCAAGGGGACTTGAAACTCCTCGACTGCGAAGACTCCGAAATGCGTGAAGTCTCCATCTCTGCCGCTCTCTTGAAAAAGTACCAACAAGCTCTCGATAACTTCATCGATTCCGCAAGATCCTTTTGTAACCGCCGCGCAATCGCTTATGTCTCAGTGCGGAGCGACGCTCAAATCGAACCCCTCCTGAATGAATATCTCCGCTCAAGAGGACTCGTGCGATGAACTGGATCAATACTCTTGGCCCTTGGCAATGGCTTCTGCTCGCCGCAATCCCTCCCGCTATCCTTAGCCTCTACTTCCTAAAACTCAAACGGCGTGAATCGGTCGTCCCAAGCACGCTCCTATGGAAAAAGGCTATCGAAGATCTCCACGTTAATAGTATCTGGCAACGCCTACGTCAAAATATTCTGCTCTATCTACAACTTCTCTTCGTCGCACTCCTCATGCTCGCTTGCTTGCGTCCAGGCTGGAGCGGCATGAATCGCGCCGGAGAACGCCGCATCTACGTTATCGATCAATCTGCAAGCATGCAGGCGAACGATGAATCCCCAAACCGCTTGAACTGGGCAAAAGACCAAGCGAAAAAATTGATCGAAGATGCGTCCAGCGAAGATGTCGCTATGGTGATCGCGACCTCCGACCGAGCCAGTGTCGAACAAGGTTTTACCAATAACCGAAGCCTACTGCTCCAAGGGATTGATCGCATCGAACCCACCTTGCGCACCACCGACATTCGCGAAGCACTTCGCGTCGCCGCAGGACTGGCAAACCCAGGCCGCGTCAGCTTCGAAGATGCCGTGGATATCCAAGTCGCCGACGCAATTCCAGCAACCGTGTATCTCCTTAGCGACGGCGCCGTCGGCCCACTCGATGATGCAGAACTCGGACAACTAAAAATCGAATATATCCCCGTCGGAAAACAAGACACTCCCAATGCCGCAATCTTGGGATTCGCACTGCAACGGATCGACGAAGCTACCGATCGATACGAAGCGTTCGGCAGGGCGATATTCCATGGAACGCAACCCATCAACACCACCGCTTCCCTCTACTGGAACGAGTCACTGCTCGACGCGCAATCCATCACCCTCGAACCAGGTCGCGAAATCGGATTGCAATTCGAAGTCCAACAAATCGATTCCGGAAGCTTAAAACTCGAGCTTGATTACGAAGACGCGCTCCCCCTCGATAACGTTGCTTATGCCGCTATCCGTCCAAATCGCCAAGTCCAAGTTCTACTGGTCACCAGCGGTAACACCGCCCTTGAACGCGCTCTGCAAACCCAACGCATCGCGCAGATGGCCCAAGTCCAAATCGAACCGAAGACGTTTCTTACCACCCCTGAGTATCAAAATGCCGCCGCCGATGCGAAATACGATCTCGTGATCTACGATAGCTGCTCCCCCGCAATCATGCCCTCCGCAAACACGCTCTTCTTCGGCTCCATTCCACCGATCAACGTTCCAGACAATTCTGACGCAAACTGGGAATTCTCCGAACCGACCGGACCGGCAATTATCCTCGATGTCAATCGAACACACCCTATCAGCCAATACCTTGAAATGGCTTCCGTCGGTATCGTCGAATCTCGCACAGTTCAACCTCCAGAAGCGGGTTCAGTGCTGATGATCGCAGATATCGGTCCAGTCTTCGCAATCGCACCTCGCAACGCCTTCCAAGACGCCGTGCTCGGGTTCGATCTGTTGCGACCAGGAGAAGACGGATACGAGATCAATAGCGACTGGGGTATCAAACGATCCTTCCCCGTTTTCATCTACGCTGCCGTCGAACATCTCGCCGGTGGGGTGACCCAAGCCAGTGCGCCTACTGTTCAACCAGGCACGCCGATTCACTTGACCCTTTCGAATCGCTTTACTAACTACTCCATCAAAAACCCAACCGGAAACTCCTTGCAACTGGAACGAAACACCGACGGAAGATTTCTCTATACGCAAACCGATCAAGTCGGTGTCTACGAAGTCTATGCGCAAGGAGTCGAAGAGCCCGTAGAACGATTCTGCGTAAACCTTTTCTCCAGTCGCGAAAGCAATCTGCAGGTCGGCCTGGAACTCAAGACGAGTTCGGAAGCGATCCAAGCCAGCGATAAAATGATCCGTGCACGACAGGAAACTTGGCGCTGGTGGTTATTCCTCGCGCTCGGGCTTCTCCTCCTCGAATGGATTGTCTTTAACCGACGCGTCCTAGTTTAAGACGTGTCCCGGCGTAAAGCTTATTCCAGTGTAAAGACTGTCCCGGTTTAAAACCCACTATGTATCCTAGCGAACCTCGAAGCGACGAGCCCAAAAAGCACCTTCCAGAACTCTTTCTCGTAGAAGGGGAATCTGCCGGTTTGGCCGTACAACGTGTATGCAATCAAGACTTTCAGCAAGTCATCACCATGCAGGGCAAACCGATGAACGCATGGAAGGCTTCCGCAGAGAAAGTTTCCGCAAACCCGCTGTATCGCGCGGTGGTCGATGCTTTGGGAACTGGACTTGGAAATGCATTTCAACTTTCGGCTTGCAAGTTCTCCAAAGTGATTCTTCTGTTCGATCCAGATGCAGATGGTATCCACTGCAGTGCGCTGATGCTCTGGTTCTTTCATCGCTGGATGCCCGATTTACTCTCATCCGGACGCATCCTCGTGGCGATGCCACCTCTGTGCGAACTGCGCAACTTGGACACGAACCAAACCGCTTATCCAACACATCCCAAGGAGATTGACCAAATCCTTCAAACGTGGACCGATGCGAGAGTCGCCCCTGTCGATAGAACATTCGCGCTCGATGCAACAATACCAAGTGACAAAACGGTGCAACGCGAAGCTTGGACGACAAAAAAAGTGTTTAGGGGATTGGCAAGCATGGGGTCCGAAGTACTTTTGTGCAACTGCATCGACCCAGCAACCCGTACGCTCCGGCGTGCGAGGCCAGAAGATGCGATCGCCAGTTTGGAAGCTTTTGCCGGAAGAGAGTTCAGAGCGTGAAGAAAGTTTCGGACGAAATCATGTTGCAGGGTGACCATGGAACCAGGATAGAACCAGCGTTCTATAGAAACTATTTATTGGAAGATATCTTGCCTTTTTGGATGCAGCATGGATGGGATCGCGAGAGAGGTGGAATGTGGACAGCTCTGGAGCGCGATGGGACTCTGCTCGATAGTGACAAATCCGTGTGGTTTCAAGGGCGATCCTG